>CAZQAM010000020.1:999-10974 GCA_964591355.1 uncultured Oscillospiraceae bacterium | reverse complement strand
CACGGGCAGGTAGAGGCTTTCCGGAGCGGCATCTGAAAAGCCCAGGTTTTTCCCCCCGTTCCACTGCATAGGCGTACGGGAGCCGGTGCGGGTATAGCCGCCTTCCTTGGTGGGCAGCTTCCGGTAGCGCATGCCGATCTCATCGCCGTAGTACAGGAAGGGCACGCCGGGCATAGTGAAGAGGAAGGCGTACGCCAGTTTCAGTTCTTCCTCCGTCAGATGATACCGGGGGCGCGGGGTATCGTGGTTGCAGGTAATGAGGGAAATATAGCCCACGTCTTTGGTATCGAAATACCAGTCCTCATACGCGTCCAGGAAACGGCGGATATCCCGGTCCGGCGCGTCTTTGCGGAAATAGCTGTTGTCAGGGCGCTCAGGATTCTCATAATCCCGCAGAAGGGTGGCATAGCCGTTGCCCCTGTTATTCAGATAAAAATCCGCATCGAAGCCGCAGCGCAGGGCCAGCTTGGGATTGCTCCATTCCGCCACCAGCACCGCCCCGGGGAATTCCTTCTCCAGCATGCCCCGGATATCCCGCCAGACGGCCGAAGTGCCCGTCTTTTTTTCGTCATCGTATTTCACCAGGGAAGCCGCCATATCCACCCGGAAACCGTCGCAGCCCCGGGAGAGCCAGAAGCGCATGACATCCTTCATGGCTTCCCGGGTAGCCAGGCAATCCGGATGATCCATGGGCAGCTGCCATTTTTCCTCCGGCCGGTAAAAGCCGTAATTCAAGGCCGGCTGGCACTTGAAGAAATTCAGGATATAGGTGGCGTCCCTTTCCGCTTCGCCGCCGATGTAGGGCAGGCCCCGGGCACCCTTGAACCAGCCGTCGGTCCACACATAGCGGTTCCAGTATTCGTTGGGCTCGGCTTTGGAACTCTGCTGAAACCAGGGGTGCTCCTCGCTGGTGTGGCCGGGCACCAGGTCCAGCAGCACCCGGATGCCCTTTTTATGGGCCTCCTCAAACAGGCGGCAGAGATCCTCGTTGGTGCCGTACCGGGCGGCCGCTTTTTTGTAATCCCGCACGTCGTAGCCGGCGTCCTTGAAAGGCGAATCGAAGCAGGGATTAATCCACAGCGCGTTGCAGCCCAGGCTTTTCACGTAATCCAGCTTTTCGATGATGCCCTGGAAATCCCCGATGCCATCGGCGTTGGTATCGTTAAAAGACTGGGGATAGATTTCGTAGAATACGGCGTCCTTAAGCCAGGCGGCAGGCATGAAAATCATCCTTTCTTTCGCGTGATGCCCTATGGTTCGTTTTTATTTCAGGGGCAGGGCAGTTTTTCGGCTGTCTCCTCCAGCAATCCCAGATCCCACAAAAGGCTGCTGGTCAGATACTTGTCCCGGATCTCCCGGCTGCCTATCAGAGCGTCGATGGTATCCTGCCGGGTCAGATTCAAATCGGCAGGGGTACGGGGCATATGCAGGCGGCGCATCAGATCATCGATTTCCGCCCGGGAAGGCAGCTCCTCCCGGATGATCCCGCGGATCTCTTCCCAGTGCTCCGTGATCTTTTGCAGGTGATCCCGTTGGGTTTCCGGCCGGTTTTTCCCGACCATTTTCTCAATTTCCAGAATGGACGGCGTAATGGGGCCGAAGATGCGGCGCATCTCCTTTTCCCACTGGGCCGGGGAGAAGGCCGCCATGGCCGCTTCCGCCCGGGCCACATCCACTGTTTCCTGATTCAGCATATGCTCGTAGATCCACAGGGTCAGAAGCGTGCCGACCCCCACCTGGATCCCGTGGAGATCGGAAGGCAGGCCCCTTTGAAGCGCCTGCATTTCCCACAGATGACTGAAATAATGCTCCAGCCCGCTGGCGGGACGGCTGATTTCCGCGAAAGCCATCGAAATGCCGCTGATCACCAGGCCCTCCACCACCGCGGTCAGGGCTTCCGGCTCCCGCCGCATGAGCCCGTCCGCGTGATCCACGATCTTTTTGAGGCAGGCGCGCACCATGCCGGCGATTTCTTCGCAGTAAGGATCGCCGTAAACGATGTGGCTGATGCGCCATTCGCACACCGACACATACTTGGCCAGCATATCCCCCAGGCCGGCCTGCAGCATAATGTCCGGCGCCGTTTTCAGAATATCGGTATCGGCAATGATGGCTTCCGGGCAGGCATTGTACAGGCTCACCTTGATGCGGTTTTGGATCATGGAGGCGGAATTGGAGCAATAGCCGTCCATGGAAGGGGCGGTGCACACCACCATGCTGGGCAGGCGGCAGGCGTGTGAAACCACCTTGCAGCAGTCGTTGATGACGCCGCTGCCCACCGCCAGAATGACATCGCACCGGGGATCCAGCGCCATGGTCAGCGAGCCCACCGCATATTCATCGGGCTCCATTTTGCCTTCCCGGTGGGGGAACACGAATTCGCCGCAGGCGATGCCCGCCGCCTTCAGCACGCCCCGCACCCGATCGCCCGCCGCTTTTTCCGTATTCTCATCCATCACCAGCATGGGGCGCAGCCGTCCCCGGGCGCGCAGCGCTTCCGGCAGGCTGTTCACAGCCCCGGGCCCCGCCCGGAAAAAACGCAGCCCGCAGGTGTGCACCTTGCCGCAGCTGCACGGGATGCCGCCCTCCCGGGTCAATTCTTCCAGCGTCATTTCACTCAAATGCTTTTCCATTCCGTTTACTCCTTTCCACTGTACAGATCCGCCCCGGCCCGATACACTTCCCGCAGCGCCGGGTAGATTCTGCGGTAGATTTCATAGCTCTTCCTGCAAAGAGGCACATGCCCTGCATCCGGGCGGAAGCTCTTTTCCGTGCGCAGGGACGAAACGGCCTCTTCCTGGGTCTTGTACCATCCCAGCCCCAGCCCGGCGATCAGCGCGGCCCCGTAGGCCCCGCCCTCTGCCGCGGCGGACACCGTGCGCACCGGCAGTTCGAAAATATCGGCCTGCATCTGCAAAAACACATCGCTGGCCGCCCCGCCGCCGGAGGCCACCGCGCTCTCCACCGGCACAAAGGACCGGTAAATATCCACGATCTGCCGCAGGGAATACACGATGCCCTCCATGACGGCCCGGACCATATCCGCCTGAGTGGTATTGAGGCTCAGGCCGTAGAGCACTCCCCGGGCATTGGGGTCGGGATAGGGGCATCTTTCCCCCGACAGATACGGGGCGAACACGATGCCGTTGGCTCCCGGCGGGGACTGCAGAGCCAGGGCGTTGATGAGATCGTAGACGTTTCTGTTTTCCCTGTCCGCCTGCTCGATGAGGTTTTTTCCCAATTGATCCCGAAACCAGCGCAGAGCGCCGCCGGCCGTCTGGGTGGCGCCGAAGCTCATATAGGCTCCCGGCGTCACGCCGCAGAACATCTGCAGTTTGCCTTCCGGGTTTTCCCGGTATCCCGTGAAGCCCATGGATACATTGCCCGCCGTGCCGATGACCGTGCCCACGCAGCCTTCCCGGATCAGGCCCGAGCCGAAGGACTGCACCACCGCGTCGCCGCCGCCGGCATAGCAGGGGGTGCCGGGCAGCAGGCCGGTGGCCCGGGCTGCTTCTTCCGTCACCTTGCCCGCCAGATCCACCGATTCCATCACGGCAGGAAAAATACTCCGGGGCAAATGCAGCCGGTCGATCAGTTCCCAGTGCCAGGCGCGCTTTTTCGTATCAAACAGGGCTACGCCGGAGGCCTCCGACACATCCATGGCGATTTCGCCGGTGATGCGGAAGCGTAGATAATCCTTGGGGCAGAGGAAAGCCCGCATGGCGGCAAAATGATCAGGCTCCATTTCCCGAAGCCACAGGATCTTGCCCCCGGTATACCCGGTGAGCATGACGTTGTTGGTCATGCCGATCAGGGAATCCCGGCCGCCGGCGGTTTCTTCGATTTCGTCGCACTGCTTCTGCGTCCTTTGGTCGCACCAGAGGATGGCTTTGCGGATCACGTTTCCCTTTTGATCCAGCGGCACCAGGCCGTGCATCTGGCCGGAAAAGGAGAGGCCGGCAATATCCTTGCCATTCAGGCCGCCGGACAGGAGCGCTTCCCGGATGGCGGCGAAGGCGCCGTCGATCCACCAGGCGGGATCCTGCTCCGCCCAGGAGGGCCGTGGCGTTTCCAGAGGATAGCCGGAGGACGCCCGGGCCACCACCTGCCCATTCCGGTCCGTGATCACGCATTTGGCCCCGGAGGTGCCTACGTCAACGCCCATCAGATACATGCTTTTTCCTCCATCATTATGTACAGATCCAAAATTTGCTGCCCCTATTGTACCAAATAACGCCGGGGAAAGCAACCGGGCTTCCCCTGTATTTCTTCCGTTTTCCGCACAAAAAAGCCCTGCCGCGGCAGGGCGGTCCGGCGGGATCATTCCTCATAGAAAAACAGGCCTTCCCGGGTCAGATACCCCACGTATTCCGTATACAGGTCCCTGACCGCGCAGCCGAAGGCTTCCCGGTCCAATTCCATCCTGCCGGTATAGCCTCCCTCCCGCAGCATTTCTTTCCAGGCAGGCTGCTCACAGGCTGAAATCAGCGCTTCCGCCAGGCGTTCCGCCAGCTTTTCCGCCCCCTCGCCCTGCACGAACACGCCCTGCCAGAGCCCGGGCAGGCCGGTGGAAAAAAGGCGGACATAGCTTTTCGCGCTTTCAGGCAGCATGGCGGTGCTGAGCACCATGAGATCCGGCGCGCCCTGCTCTGCCGCCGCGGCCGCCTCGTCAAAATCCAGATACAGGCGCTGATCCACGTCCATGTCCCGGGCAGCTTCCAGCGTCAGATAATCCTCCGGGCCGGCGTCCACCAGCCGGGCAATGCTAAGCTCATAGGGATGCGCCCGGGTGTAGAGGGTCAGGGCTTCCACCGTATCCGCCTGCGCCGCTTCCGCCGCGGCGGGGGATGCAAACAAGCAGCTGTCCGACGCCGCCACGCAGGCAGCCGGCAGCAGAGCTTCCCGCAGATCCTGATCCGTATAGCCCTGCAGGGAAAGGAGCATGGCGCGCTGGCTGCACACCAGCACCGCATCCCCCGCCGGCAGGGAAAGAAAAAGATTCACCGCCTGCGCATCCTCCTTTTCGTGCCGCACAGCCACTTTTTCTCCCCATTGGGCCGTCAGGCTGGCCGCCAGGTATTCGGTCATGGCCGCTTCCTGGGGCGCATCCTGATAAGGATCCACCAGCGTCACCTCCGCCTGAGCGGCAGAGACAGCCAGCAGCAGGGCCAGCAAAACCACGAACAGCTTTTTCATCTGGGTCGCTCCTCAGAACCGGAAATAAATGAAGGGGTTGTACGCGTCGCCCAGCAGCAGGGCTACGCACAGGAAAAACAGCAGGAGATCAAATACCGCACTCAGACAGACAGCCGCGCCTTCGGGCAGCTTTTTTTGTAGCCAGCCTGCCACCGGCAGACAGCCCAGGCAGGCAGGAACAAGCAAATACAGGGGATACAGGGCGTCATGATGGGAAAGCAGGAAAGAGACGCTGCCGCCGTCAAAACGGAACAGCCCGGCAAAGGCTTCCCCAATCCGATTCATATCCTCCACCCGGAAAATGATCCAGCCCGCCAATACGATCAAAAGCACCGCCGCATGCCGCAAAGAAACCGGCACGCGCCGGAGCCTTTCTTCCCCCCACTAGCCGATCGTGGGACAGGAAAACAAAATAATACAGCCCCAAAAGGACGAAATACCAGGAGCCCCAAACCCACAGCCCCGTCAGCAGCCACACGATGAGCAGATTCAGCACAGTGCGCAAAAGGCCCCTCCTGCTGCCCCCCAGGGGGATATACACGTAATCCCGGAACCAGGCGCTCAGGGAAATGTGCCACCGGCGCCAGAAACCGGCAACGGAGGAAGCGATGTAGGGATGATCGAAGTTTTCCGGAAAATGGAAGCCGAACATGCGCCCCATGCCGATAGCCATATCGCTGTAGCCGGAAAAATCATAATAGATCTGCAGCATATACGCGGCGGCCCCCAGCCACAGCGCCGCGCCGGCGGGCAATCCCGCCTGACCAAACACGGTATCGGAAAGCAGGGCCATGCCGTTGGCCAGGATCACTTTTTTGCCAAGGCCCAGCACAAAGCGGTGCAGGCCCCGCGAAAACTCCGGCAGGCTGTGCTGCCGGTTGTCCAGCTCGTTGGCAATCGTCTGATACCGCACGATGGGCCCCGCCACCAATTGGGGAAAGAGGCTGATATAAACGGCGATTTTCAGCAGGCTCTTCTGCGCAAAATCGCCGTACTTGAAAAAGCCGACGGCCGACAGATCAATGACCAGCGCCAGGATCAGCAGCGCTTTGCGCCCTCCCCTGCCCGCGTTTTCCCCCATGCCCAGGGCCAGCAGGTAATTGACCAGGATCAGAAACAGCATCAGAAACAAGTACACCGGCTCGCCCCAGGCATAAAACACCAGAGAGAACAGGCACAGCACCGCGTTTTTCCCCCGGATGCCGGGGGTCGCATAATAGCATCCCAGCGCAGCGGGCAGGAAGATCAGCAGAAAGACCAGGCTGGAAAACACCATCAGTTCCCCGCCTCCTCTTCCTGCGCGCCGGCAAAGAGGGCGATATCCCCCAGCATCAGCACCGTGTCGATGTCATGGGACTGCACATAGGCGTCCAGATCAAAAGCGGCGCCCATGTCCCGCTGGTAATACCTCAGGTCAATGACGCAGGTCCTGTCAAAATGATGGGCCAGAAGCAGATTGATGGGATTGGAATAGGAATCGGCGATCAAAAGCAGATTCCGCCCCGTTTCGCGTCTGCTTTCCAGGAGGATCTCCCCGTAATCCCCGCCGTAATAGTACGCGTAATGGTTGCGCAGCGCGTCGGTGGGAAAGCGATTGTTTTCGTAAAGGGACGCATGGCCGTACCGGCCCTTTTTCCCGCTGAGGAGCACTGTCATTTGCTCCAGGGGGTAGGTGTAAGCGGAAAATTTCTCATCGGCGCACAGCGCTTTGGTCTGCCGGGCGTAGGAGCCGTTGAACACCACGTCAAAGGTCCATTCCTTTTCGGGGGCCAGCGCTTCCCCTTCCAGGCCCAGCAGCGTCAAAATCTCCCGGTATCCCCGGTCGGCCCCATGACAGTTCCAGTGGTGATCGGTCTGATAAAACAGGCGGCAGAATTCTTCGTAATCCGCGGCGGCAAAGCAGCCCCAGCCATCGGCCCGATAGGCCGAACGCACCCACTGCCAGGCTTCATCGTTTTCCGCGTCGGATTTCGTAAAATCCTGGCTGCGGGAATTGCGGATGAAATAGACGTATTTCTTTACGTTTTCAGCGGCATTGAAGGCCGCGGCGCTTTCCTCCAGGCGCTGGAGTTCTATCTTCCATGGCTTTTCCACGATGCGGTGCTCATCCCCGGCGAAATGATAATACCCCGGCGTGATTTCCGTATAGCCCGCCTGCGCGGCGGGAAACAGCGCCGTCAGAGCGGCGCCCTCCGCCCGGGCGATGCCATTCTTTGCTTTCAGCACCGCGTCCTTGATTTCCTCGCCCCAGGGATACTGATCAGAAAGCGCTGCTTCCAAATCTGCCTGGAATTCCCCCGATGCAAAAGAGGACAGGGAAAAAGCCGGAAAGCGGGCCAAAGCCCGGTTTTCGCTGACGGAAACCTCCTTATCCCCCAGGAAAAGAAGACCCAGCAGCAGCAATACCGGCAGGACGCAGCCCGTGATCAGCGCGGTATAACCGATCAGACGATGCTTCATTTCTCTCCTGTCCCCCAACGCGGCGTATCCTTTGTTTTCCTTCTTATTGTAGCCGGTGTGGGAAGCGGTTGTCAAGCCCGCGGCGGTTCACCCCATTTCCCTATTGGGTATATAGGAATAATTGATAACCGGCCATCAGTTTTCCGTATTGGACAGATGCGCCCGCTCCGTGTAGGATAATACCCAGCAAGCGAAAGGAGGCCCGGCCATGAAGACCAAAGGAAAGGCTGCCCTCTCCGTGCTGCTGAGATGGAACCGAATGCGTTTCCGCGGCAGGCCGGATCCAAACCACAGATCAAGCTGAAATCATCTTATAAGGAGCGATCAATATGTCCGATATCAAAAATCCCGCGTCCTGGTCTTTTGAAACCCGCCAGCTCCACATCGGTCAGGAGCAGGCCGACCCGGTCACCGACGCCCGGGCGGTGCCCATTTACGCCACCACTTCCTATGTGTTCCACGACAGCCAGCACGCCGCCGACCGCTTCGGCCTCAGGGACGCCGGCAACATTTACGGGCGGCTGACCAATCCCACCCAGAGCGTGTTCGAAAGCCGCATCGCCTCCCTGGAAGGGGGCAGCGCCGCCCTGGCCGTGGCCTCCGGCGCAGCGGCCATCACTTATACCTTCCAGGCCCTGGCCAAGGCGGGCGAGCATATCGTGGCCTCCAAAACCATTTACGGCGGCACCTTCAACCTGCTGGCCCATACCCTGCCGCTGACCAGCGGGATCGAGACCACCTTTGCGGATCCCGACGAGGAAGGCGCTTTTGAGGCCGCCATCCGGGAAAACACGAAAGCCATTTTCATCGAAACCCTGGGCAACCCCAACTCCAACATCATCGACATCGAACAGGTGGCAAAAATCGCCCACGCCCACGGCATCCCCCTGGTGGTGGACAATACCTTCGCCACCCCTTATCTGGTGCGGCCCATCGAGTACGGGGCGGATATCGTGGTGCATTCCGCCACCAAGTTCATCGGCGGCCACGGCACGGCCATCGGCGGCGTGATCGTGGAAGGAGGCGCCTTCAACTGGAAAGAAAGCGGCAAGTACCCCTGGATCAGTGATCCCAACCCAAGCTATCACGGCGTATCCTTCTATGACGCCGTAGGCCCCGCCGCCTTCGCCACCTATATCCGGGCCATCCTGCTGCGGGATACCGGCGCCACCCTCTCCCCCTTCCACGCCTTCCTGTTCCTGCAGGGGCTGGAAACACTGTCCCTTCGGGTGGAAAGGCATGTGGAGAACGCCCTCAAAATCGTGGATTATCTCTCCAAGCATCCCCAGGTGGAGGCGGTGCATCACCCGGCCCTGGAAACCGAAAAGAGCCACAAGCTGTACCAAAAATACTTCCCCAATGGCGGCGGCAGCATCTTCACCTTCGATATCAAGGGCGGCAGCGAAACGGCACAGAAATTTATCGATAACCTGGCCATTTTTTCCCTGCTGGCCAACGTGGCGGATGTGAAGTCCCTGGTGATCCATCCCTATACCACCACCCACAGCCAGCTGACAGAAGAGGAGCTGCTGGATCAGGGCATCAAACCCAACACCATCCGCCTCTCCATCGGCACTGAGAACGTCCATGACCTGATCGCCGCCCTGGACGCCGCGTTTGCCGCAGTGAGGTAAGAAAGGAACAGACAGAGGGCCTGCTTTCTCGGAGTCTTGAAGGACACTGGACGGGGCGACGAAATCCCGGGTCTGTTTATTCTTGAGGGTAGTGAAGGCCCAAGTGTCCTTTGACCAAGTTTGTGTAAAACTCAAAAAACGGGCGGACACAAAAAAAGGAGCGGTCTTTGCTTTTATTCCCAGCTTGGAATCGGATGACCGATCCTTTCTTTTTTACATTCATGAAAGAAGTTTAAATATGTTCGTACTGGAAGAGAATGCCCGTCTTGAGTAATAACACTAATCCTCAACTAAAACATTGAATAATCCAATCTCTGCCAGTAATGCTTTTGACCATATCATTTGTCAAGCAGCAGATCGTTTCACATAAGCGGTCAACCACATCTGCCAGCAAATGAAAGATTTCGTTTCTGAATCCCAGGGAGCGGAGCTGCTTCCAGATCTACTCTATGGGATTCATTTCTGGTGTGTATGGCGGTATGGAAAGCAGTTGAATATTCTCGGGACATTTTAGCGCTTTGGACTTGTGCCATGCTGCGCCGTCGCAAACAAGCAAAAAATGGCTTCGGCTTATTGATTCTCCCAAATCCCGCCTCATCTTCAAACATCAATCGGACGTTTCGTTTTGGCTCTCGTTTTTGCGCATCCAGCACGGAGATTTTAATTTTTTTGAGGCCTCGCAAGC
>CAZQAM010000020.1:0-989 GCA_964591355.1 uncultured Oscillospiraceae bacterium | reverse complement strand
TTTTCTTCCATCCATGCCGTTTCAGCACATTATACACATACATGTGCCCCGTCTCTTTGCCATACGCTTCATCCAATGCAGCCTTGATCTCTTTGGCTGTGATCTGCTTCCCTTCCTGCCCCTTGAACTGCTCAAGGATTTCCGCTTCTTGCTCCTTGCTCAGTAACCGATAGTGGGATTCGTGCTTGTTCCGTGCGTATTCCTCCAAGCCCTGCTCCCGATACCGCCGGCACATTGCGTTTACACTCTGGGAGTGTACATTCAGGATCGCACCAATCTCTTTCAGACTTTTCCCTTCGTGCCACAGCATCAGTGCACGAAGCCGACGGCTCACATTCTTGTCTTTTGTCTCCGCTTCCTTCGCCTGGATTGCCTTGTACTCCGCTTCTGTTATCTGGAAACGCTTCATCTTTCATCACCGTTTCTATTATATCATATTTTTCTGTATTATTCAATGCTTTAGGTTGGAATTGGTATTAAGCCATGTTTTTAACCGTTGTCTTTGGGCTTCCACTCCAGGGAACAGTCCAGCCCAACAGGAATGATTTTGACTCCGTCGGTGCTTTGGCCGCCAATAGCCCAAAAGGTATTGTAATTAAACAAAGCGGAGATTTCCACTCCGCTTTGTCACTTAATGTTATTATAGCTTCGGCATCAATACGAGTCAAGGAAAAACTGCCAGCCTGCTGTCTGCAAGATTTTATTAATACTTTTTTGCTAATGTATAGAAGGATTTAAAAGAGCAGTCAAGCAGGGTTGTTCTGCGATCGAGGAGAAAACAATACTCACCTGGCTGCGTTGCCTCTTGCCAGGCTTCTTTGCTCTTTACGCTTCTGCCTCGCTGTATCCCGCACAGCGGGCGCTTCGGCTCCGCGCCTCGGAGAGCGCAATGGATGAACGAAGCTCATATAATTGCGCCCTCCGTGAACTCCGGGGCTTACCTGCTTTGTTTTTATTCCCCAAAGTATACGCCGTGATCGGCCAGCGTC
>CAZQAM010000019.1:0-10994 GCA_964591355.1 uncultured Oscillospiraceae bacterium | reverse complement strand
ACACCCTATCCTACACTCTTTCCCTACACGACGCTCTTCCGATCTGTGAATACGGTGGAGGCCGCCATCACAAAGGCCCCGATGTGCTGCCATGTACCGCCCTGCAGAAAGGCGGCGGTGATCAGGGCGTATTTGCTCACAAAGCCCGGCAGCGGCGGCACGCCCATCAGGGAAAGCCCCGCCAAAGTGAACACCGCGAAGGTCCAGGGAAGTATTTTCCCCAGCCCGTACATTTCCCGGGCCATGGTGCGGCCGGTGCGCTCCAGAATGATGCCGGTGCAGAAGAACAGCGCCATTTTCGTCAGGCCATGGGAAAGCAGATGGCTCATGGCCGCCGTCAGCCCCTCCGCGTTCAGCAGCGCCAGCCCCAGCAGCATAAAGCTGTAATTTCCCACGCTGGACCAGGCCAGGCGCATTTCCACATCCCGGGCCCGCAGCATCCTGATTTCGCTGTACACCGCCGTGACTACGCTGACCGCCAGCAGCGCCATTTGAAGCCAGGTGCCCTGCAGATCCAGGGGCGAAACGGTATAAAACAGGATCCTGATCAGCGCGAAAACCCCGGCGCTGCCCGCCAGGGCGTGCAAAAGCGCGCTGACGGGAGCGGGAGACAGCGTCATTTCCGCCATCCAGCCGGACAGGGGCAGCACTCCCGCCAGCGCCCCGAACCCCAGGAACGAAAGCAGGCACAGCGCCTTTTCCCATATGCCGGCCTCCTGCATGCTTTGGCCGCCCCACTGAAAGGCGCCCAGGCCCGCAAAACCGAATCCCACTGCGGCCGTCAGCGCCAGGATCCACCCGATCCCCAGGCAGCGCCCGTAGCGCCGCTGAGCTAAGAATCCGTCCCTGTCCCGGGTGTGCCCGGTCAAAGGCAGGCCCAGCCCCGTCAGGAGGGTAAAGCCAAGGAACAAGGTCAGCAGGTTGCCGGCGAGGGCCATCAGGATCAGCGCGCCGAAAGCAATGAGGTACAAGGAAAAGAACGCGGTCCGCCGGGGATCGTCCCGCATGGCCTCCAGGGCAAACAGCACAGACGGCGGGCACAGCACCCCGATCATCGCCAGCAGCAGCCTGCCGGGCTGATCCAGCCGCAGGGAAAAGCACAGCGCTTCATCCCGGGAAAACGCCTGAAAGATTTCAGCGTCCCCCAAGACGGCCAGCGCCAGCGCCAGAAGAGAAGTCAGGCAGACGAAGCCCATCGTCCAGGATACCCGCAGCCGGCAGGGCCCTTTTTTCATCAGCGGCAGCGCGGCGCCGGCCAGGAGGGGCAGTTCCGCACAGATCAGCAGCAGCATGATACCCCTCCCTTACATCAGCGTCCGGGCAAGGTCCGTCAGGTATCCGATGATCCCCCCGGAGAAGATTCCCAGTATCAGAATCAGCGCACTGTAGATCCCCATGGGCAGCAGCATCCGCCAGCCCGCCTCGCATTGGGGGCCGATGGGGCTGTTTTCTCCCGGGAAGCAGCCCCGGATGACGATGCTGAACAGGTATGCCGCCGTCAGCACGGCGGAAAGGAGCAGCGCTGCCGGGCCGATCCATCCCAGGGGCAGCCCTGCCGCCAGGGCGCCCTGGGCCAGGTTCCATTTGCTGATGAAGCCGCCGGTGGGCGGAATGCCCACCAGCCCGAGAGACGCAATAGCGAAAAACGCATAGGTGACGGGCATGCGTTTGCCCAGGCCGTCCATTTCGTCCACCCTGGTTTTTTCCGTTTTATGAATGATATTGCCGGCGCCCATGAACAGGGTGTTTTTCATCAGCGCGTGGAAGATCACATGCAGCATGGCGCCGACAAAGCCCGCCTCCGTCAGGGTAAACAGGCCAAAGAGCACATAGGACACCTGGGATACGGAGGAATAAGCCAGCCGCTTTTTCAGCTTTTTCTCTTTGAAAGCCATGGAAGATCCCATCACCACCGTGATCAGGGAAAGGCACAGGAGCGTCTGCTGCACCCAGGTGCCCCGCAGTCTGTCCGGCCCCGCCACGCCGTGCAATACCCGGATCACGCCCAGCACGCCCATTTTGGTGATCACGCCGGAGAGCACCGCGCTGGCCGGAGCCGGGGCCACAGGGTGGGCGGCGGGCAGCCAGCCATGGAAGGGAAACATGCCGGCTTTCACGGAAAAGCCCAGCAGCATGAACAGGAAGATTGTCAGGGAAAACCCTTCTTTCCCGGTCAGATGCTCTCCCGTCAGCATGCCCGAGAGGAAATCCCCCGTTCCGCCGACAGAGCCGACAAAGAAAATGCCGATTAACGCAGCGGAAGCGCCAATAATGGAATACACCAGATATTTCATGGCGGCAGCCACCGCTTCCCTGTCCTGATTATGCAGAACCAGCGGCGCGGTGAGCAGCGTCATGGCCTCATAGAACACATAGAACGTGATCAGATTGCCGCTCATGACCAGCGCGTGCAGGACACCCTGGGTAATCAGGTAAAACACGTAAAACCGTTTCGCGTGTCCGTCGTGTTCCAGGTATTCCGCGGCATACAGCGCGGCGCCGGGCCACAGAAACGCCAGCAGCATAAGATACAGCCTGCTGATCCCGTCGATCCTGAGCGTCAGCGACAGCATGTCCGTCCACCGCAGCATCACTTCTCCCGTGCCGGGCACCAAAGCGCAGGCGGCGGCCAGCGCGCCGCCCACTCCCGCCGCGCACACCGCGGCAGGATGCAGTTTTTTTGCCGGAAAGCCCGTGATCCACAAACCCAGGCCCAGCCCGATTGGCAGGAGCACCGAAAGGCACAGCAAAACAGTCAGCATACATTTCCCTCCGTAAATATATGAAAAACCTTTGCGTTCCAAATCAGTATACACGATGACGGCCCATCCGGCAAGTTTTGTCTCAAAAAAGATCAGCCGCTGCATCCATAGCGGATCCTGTCAGGCCTGTATGCAATTGCTAAAGGATATAATCGGAAAAAAACCTTGTACAGAATCGGTATTTTTGCTATAATTGATTCGGCTGAAACAATGCCCCGCGCACTCCCTTTGCCCGCTGGGCATTCTTCATATATCCCCGGGAGGAACTTCATGAATCGCTTGCTCCGGATGATTGCCTTTCTTTTGGTGTGTCTCCTGGCCCTGCCCCTGGCCGGCTGCCGGGAAAGCGGCCCTGAAACGTCCCTTCAGGGGGCGGAAAGCGCCCCGCAGAAAGGCGCAGCCACCCGGTTTACCCGCCGGGAAATGGACATTTTCGATACCGAAATCACCCTGACCGGCTTTGCGGAAAGCCAGGAAGCCTTCGACCGCACGGCCGGAAAAATGCTGGATCAGCTGCGGGAATACCACCAGCTGTTCGACGGCTACAGCGCTTACGGCAGCCTGCACAACCTGTGGTATGTGAACCGGCACGCTGCCCAGGCGCCGGTGGAAGTGCCGCCGGTATTCTATGATCTGTTGCTCTGGTGCCGGGAAAAATGGGATGCCGGCTTCCGGCAGACCAACATCTGCATGGGCAGCGTGCTTCAAATCTGGCACGCGTACCGCACCCGGGGCATCGCCGACCCGGAGCATGCCTCTCTTCCTTCTGTGGAGGAATTGCGTCAGGCCGCGGCGCACATCGATTTTGACAGCCTGGTCCTGGACGACGAAAAGCGCACCGTGTATTTTGCCGACCCAGAAATGCAGCTGGATCTGGGCGCCGTAGCCAAAGGGTACGCGGCGGATTTGACGCTGCCACTGCTGCGGGAGGAAATGCCTTCCTTTCTGCTGAGCCTGGGAGGCAATGTCTATGCCGGAAATCCGCCCCTGGACGGGCGGGAAAACTGGAACGTGGGGGTGCAGGATCCAAGGGCCGGCGCGCTGCAGGTGTCCCTGGGCGGCACCGATATCCTGGATGTGATGGAAATCCATGACCTTTCCGCCGTCACCAGCGGCGATTACTGGCGCTATTATACGGTGGACGGCGAAAGATACCATCATATCATCGACCCGGAGACCCTGTTCCCTTCCCGGCATATGATTTCCGTTTCCATCGTGTGCGAAAGCTCCCTGCTGGCCGATTATCTGAGCACCGCCCTCTTCATCCTCCCCCTGGAGGAAGGGATGCGGATGCTGGAGAAAGTCGGCCAGGCGGAAGCCATGTGGGTGGAAAGCGACGGCTCCATCCATTTCACCCAGGGCATGCGCTCCTATGCCCGGTCGCTGAAAAGCGCGCAATAAACCGCAGGAGAATCGTGATTCATGCAGGAAAACAACGGTATCCGGTGGGGCAAAAACCTGGCCGTCGTGGCTGTGATCGCCGCCTTGTGCGGCGCACTGCTGCTCCTTTCTCTTTTTTCCGGCCCCCGCACGCTGCCTGCGGACCCTGCCGCCGAAACGCCCGCGGATGAAGAAAGCCGGCAGACTCCCCAGGCGGAGGCGTTCCTGATCATTTCCGTGGCCGGCAGGCAAAGCCGTGTGGAGCCTTTGGATCAGGACCGGGATGTGGAGATCGCCCAGCCCAACGGCTGCAAAAACGTGATCCACATCACCCTCAACGGTTTTCATATGGCGTCTTCCACCTGTGAAAACCAGCTGTGCATCGGCCAGGGCGAGGTCACCGTCGACAATTATACCCGCCGCATCCTGGGCCCCTATGTGCTGTGCCTGCCCAATCAGGTGGAGCTGCAGTTGGTCATCCCCGGCGCCACCCCATCGCCGGACGCGCCGGATATCTGATTTGAATTTCCTGGAGACCCCGATGTTCGGAGCCATCCGATCCAGATACAATAAACGGATCAAGGAGGATTGAGCAAGTGAAGAAGCAACTTCCTGGCTGGGCGGTGCTGCTCATCATTACCCTGGTGGCAGGCCTCGCCCTGGGCGCTACCTACGCCCTGACCAAGGAGCCCATCGCCCGGCAGGCGCTGGCCCAGGCGGAAAACGCCCGGAAAGCGGCGCTGCCGGAGGCGGACGCCTTTGAGCAGCTGACGCTGGCAGAGGATGCCCCGGTGGACTGGGCCTATGCCGGGCTCAAAACCGCGCAGGACGGCAGCACGGCCATTGTCGGCCATGTATCCCAGATCACCGTGAAGGGGTACAAGGGCCCGGTAGAAGTCACCGTGGGGCTGGATAACGATCTGACCCTCACCGGCATTTCCGTGGGCGGCAGCGAATTTGCTGAAACCGCCGGTCTGGGCGCCAAGGCCAAGGAGCCCGCTTTCCAGGAACAGTTCGCCGGCAAAAAGACCCCCGTCTCCGTCATCAAGCAGGGCGGTACTCCCGGGGATAACACCGTGGACGCTATTACCGCCGCCACCATCACCTCCAACGCCGTGCGCGACGCCGTCAACAGCGTGGCAAAATTCATCCGGCAGGACGTGATGGGCGCCGCCGAAATCGAAATGCCTCCCCGGCCGGAGGACAGCCTGGTGTTCAGCGCCAAGGAAAAAGGCTTTGCGGGCCCGGTCTATGTGGAGGCCGCCTTTGACGGCGCAGGGAAAATCACCTATATCGGCATCGGCGATGACGAATTCAATGAAACCCCCGGGTTCGGCGCCGCCGCCCTGGAAAAGGAGAATCAGTTCCCCTTCATCGGCGCGCAGATGCCTTTGGCGCTGGAGGATATCGACGCCCTCACCGGCGCCACCTTCACCAAGACCGCTGTCGTCAACGGCCTGAATATCGCCTATGACGCTTCCCGGGGCGTTACGGAAGAGCCCGCTGTGGAAGAGCCTGTTGTGGAGGAACCCGCCGTGGAAGAGCCCGCCGTGGAAGAGCCCGCCGCAGAAGAACCTGCCGCAGAGGAACCCATTGTGGAAGAGCCTGCCGCACAGGAGCCTGCCGCGGAAGAACCTTTGGCAGAAGAACCTGCCGTCGAAGCGCCCGCTTCTCTTCCGGAGGCAGACACGGATCCGGGCTATACCGGCCAGTCCATCATGTTCTTCACCGCTGTCAAAGCGGATGCCGCCTTTGAAAACGGCGTGATCGCCGATCTGGCCCTCAGCGAAAAAGCCGTGGGCAGCAGCGAATATACCCCCATGGCGATGGCGCTCCAGGACACTCTGAAAGCCCAGCTGGTGGGCAAAGCCGCTCCCGTCAGCGCGGATATCATCACCGGCGTGCCCGCCTATACCGCTTCCGCCGTGGCCCTGGCCGTCAATAACGCCTATGCCCTCTATGCCGGCAACAGCATGCCGGAAGCAAGCCCGGCGGCGGGAGAGCAGCGCTTTACCGGCGTCTGCGTCATGTTCTTTGACCGGTACACCGTATCGGCTTTGTTCGACGGCGATCTCCTCTCTGAATTCGATCTCACGGAAGCTCCCGTGGGCGGAAAGGAAGCCTCTGCTCTGGAAACCGGCCCCCTCATGGACGCGCTGAAGGGCCAGAGGATGCCGCTGTCTGCCGCGGATTACACCGCGGCCGGCACGGCGCCCTATACCCTGGAAGCCGTGGTGATCGCCCTGAACGAAGCGTATGCGCAATCCCTCGCCGGGCAGCAGTGACCGGACGGAAAAAAAAGGAGGCACGGACATTGCAGAAAAAAACATTCCGGCGGGGCATCCATCCCCTGCATCACGCCCAGGAGGGCAAGGGCCCGACCCGGGATCTGGAAACCCGGGAGTATGTATCCGATACCGTGATCATTTCCATGGCCATGAACATCGGCGCCCCCGCGAAGCCCATCGTGCAGAAGGGCGATCTGGTGAAGATGGGCCAGGTCATCGGCGAAGCCCAGGGCTTTATGAGCGTGCCGGTGCACGCCAGCGTATCGGGCGAAGTCATCGCCGTGGAGCCCATTCCGACCCTGGGCGCCGGGACCGCCATGGCGGTCACGATCAAAAATGATTTCGCCGACACCTGGGTGGATGGCCTGACGCCCATGGGCAGCGTGGAAACCTGCGATCCGGGCAAGGTGATCCCCGCCATCCAGCGAGCCGGCATCACCGGCATGGGCGGCGCTTCCTTCCCCACCCATGTGAAACTGACCTTCCGGGAAGGCGCGGTCTGCGACACCATCATTGTCAACGGCGCGGAATGCGAAACCCACCTCACCGCCGATTACCGCCTGATGCTGGAAAACAGCACCCGGATCGTGGACGGCCTGCGGGCCGTGATGCGGGCGCTGGACGTGAAAAAAGGCATCATCGGCATCGAGGACAACAAAAAGGAAGCCATCGCGGCCATGCAGAAGGCCGCCCAGGGCCGGGAAGGCGTATCGGTGCAGCCTCTGCGCACCAAATATCCCCAAGGCGGTGAAAAGCAGCTGATCGAAGCCATCACCGGGCGGCAGGTGCCCTCCGGCGGGCTGCCCATCGACGCCCATGTGGTGGTATTGAATGTGGCCACCTGCGCCGCCATCGCCGACGCCGTTATCGACGGCAAGCCCCTCATCAGCCGCATTTGCACCGTCACCGGCTGCGTGCGCAATCCCTCCAACCTGCGGCTGCGCATCGGCACCATCACGGAAGATATCATCGGCCAATGCGGCGGCTATTCCGAAACGCCGGGCAAGATCCTTTTCGGCGGGGCCATGACCGGCCTGTGCCTGCCCAACGACGGCATGCCCATCCTGAAATCCACCAACGGCATCGTGGTGTTCAACGAAAAAGAGAGCCGCAGCGCCCAGGAAAGCCCCTGCATCCACTGCGGGCGCTGCGTGGCCTCCTGCCCCATCGGGCTGAACCCTTACCAGATCAAGGTGGCGGCGGACAAGAGCGATTTTGAAACGGCGAAAAAGCTGCACGTGATGGACTGCATCCTCTGCGGCAGCTGCGCCTATTCCTGCCCCTCCCGCCGGTGGCTGACGCCGTCCTTCAAATTCGCCAAGGATCATCTGGCCGCTGAAGCAAAAGCAAAGCAGGCCGCCGCAAAAGGAGGAGAGAAAAAATGAGCCTGAGAATCTCCACCGCGCCGCATGTGCATAACCCGGTCACCACCCAGCGGCTGATGCTTTATGTGATCATCGCGCTGCTGCCCACGGCGGCCGCAGGCGTATATGCCTTCGGTCTGCCGGCGCTGCTGGTGGTGTGCCTGTCCGTCATCAGCTGCATTCTGGCGGAATTCCTCTGGCAGAAGATCGCCGGTCAGCCCGTCCGGGTGGGGGACCTGAGCGCCGTCGTCACCGGCTTGATCCTGGGGCTGAACCTGCCTGCCACCGCCCCCTGGTGGATGGTGATGCTGGGCGGCTTTTTCGCCATCATGATCGTGAAGCAATTATTCGGCGGCCTGGGCGACAATTTCCTCAATCCCGCCCTGGCGGCCCGGGCCGTGCTGCTGGCCTCCTGGCCCGTGCATATGACCCATTACGTGACTCCCACCTTCTTTCAATCCGGCGTGGACGCCGTGTCCACCGCCACGCCTCTGGCCACGAAAAGCGCCGGGCTGATGGATCTTTTCCTGGGCCGCATTCCCGGCGCCATCGGCGAAGTGTGCAAGGCGGCCATCCTGCTGGGGCTGCTGATCCTGCTCCTCACCGGCACGGTGCACTGGCGCATCCCCCTGGTGATGACATCCAGCGTGTTCGTATGGAGCTGGCTGCTGGGGGGCTCCCTGGAGGGCGCGCTGACGGCCATTCTCTCCGGCGGCGTGCTGTTCGGCGCGGTCTTCATGGCCACCGATTACGTCACCTCCCCCATCCAGCCCTTCGCCCAGTGCGTATACGCTTTCCTGGCCGGGCTGATCGTGGTGCTGATCCGCCTCTATGGCAGCTACCCGGAAGGCGTCACCTACGCTATCCTGCTGATGAACATCGCTGCCCCCCTGCTGGATCGGTTCCTGCCCCAGAAGATTTACGGCTACCAGAAGAAGGAGGCCAAACAGGCATGAGCGAGAAAAAGAGCCTGGGACAGGTGCTGTTCAACGGCATCATCCCTGAAAACCCCACCTTCCGCCTGGTGCTGGGCACCTGCCCCACCCTGGCGGTCACCACCAGCGCTTTGAACGGCCTGGGCATGGGCGCCGCAGCCACCTTCGTGCTGGTGTGCTCCAATGTGGTGATTTCCCTTCTGCGCAAGGCCATTCCCGATAAAGTGCGCATTCCCGCTTTCATCGTGATCATCTGCGCCTTCGTCACCATGGTGCAGTTGATCATGCAGGCCTTTGTGCCCACCCTGTATGAAAGCCTGGGCATCTTCATTCCCCTGATCGTGGTGAACTGCATCATCCTGGCCCGGGCGGAAGCCTTCGCCAGCAAGAACGGCCCGGCGGCCTCCGCCGCGGACGGCCTGGGCATGGGCATCGGCTTTACCCTGGCTTTGACCCTGATGGGCGCCATCCGGGAGCTGATCGGCAGCGGCGCGGTGTTCGGCCAGCAGATCCTGGGCGCCTCCTACGAGCCCATGCTGCTGATCATCCTGGCCTCCGGCGGCTTCCTCACCTTCGGGCTGCTGCTGGGCGTATTCAACCTGGCCGTCAGGAAGATTGAAAAGAGCAAGGCCGCGAAGGAGGTGCAGGCGGCATGACGATGAATGTGCTGCTGTTCATGGTCAGCTGCATCCTGACCAATAACTTCATTTTCTCCCGGTTCCTGGGCTGCTGCCCCTTCCTGGGCGTCAGCAGCAAGGTGGAAACCAGCGTCAGCATGGGGCTGGCCGTCACGTTTGTGATGACCATCGCTTCCCTGTTCTGCTATCTCATTTACAATCTGTGCCTGGTGCCGCTGGAATTGACTTACATGAGCACCATTTCCTTCATCCTGGTCATCGCCGCGCTGGTACAGTTCGTGGAAATGTTCCTGAAAAAGAGCAGCCCCACCCTGTACAGCGCCCTGGGCATCTATCTGCCCCTGATCACCACCAACTGCGCGGTGCTGGGCGTGGCCACTTTGAATATGAACAACGGCTATGGCCTTTTGCAGTCCGTCCTCAACGGCACCTTCTCCGCCCTGGGGTTCCTCCTGGCCATCGTGCTGATGGCGGGCGTGAGGGAAAGGCTGGAGAGCAGCAAAATCCCCGCCTGCATGAAGGGCTTCCCCATTACGCTGGTATCCGCCGGGCTGATGGCTGTGGCCTTCATGGGCTTCAGCGGCATGGTGTAAGGAGGGAAGGGATATGACGATTCTGTATGCCGGGCTGCTGCTGGGAGCCCTGGGCCTCATTTTCGGCGGGATGCTGACCTTCGCCAGCAGAAAATTCCACGTGGAAGTGGATGAACGGATCGAAAAAGTGCGCTCCTGCCTGGGTGGTGCCAACTGCGGCGCCTGCGGCTATCCCGGCTGCGACGGCTTTGCGGCCGCCGTGGTCAAGGGGGAAGCGCCCGTCAACGGCTGCGCCCCCGCCGGCGAGAAGGGCTTGAAGGCCATTGCCGCCATTATGGGCCAGGAGGCCACAGCCGGTGAAAAAATGGTAGCCCGGGTGCTGTGCCAGGGAAAAAACGGCATCGCGAAAGAGCGCTACGCCTACGACGGCTACCAGAGCTGCGCCACGGCCGCGGGCCTGGCTGGCGGCCCCAAGGACTGCCGCTTCGCCTGCCTGGGCCTGGGAGACTGCATGGACAAATGCGCTTTCGGGGCCATTTCGATGGCGGACGGCATTGCCTGCATTGATCCTGAAAAGTGCACCGCCTGCGGCGCCTGCGTGAAAGCCTGCCCCCGGAGCGTGCTGCAGCTGCTGCCCCTTTCCGCCAGCGTCATCGTGCGCTGCCGCAACAGCGATGTGGCCCGGGTGGCCCGCGCCGTGTGCGCCGACGCCTGCATCGGCTGCGGCCGCTGCAAGAAAGAATGCCAGTATGAGGCCATCACGGTAGAAGGCGGCTTCGCCCGCATCGATCCGGGCAAGTGCACCCGCTGCGGCGCCTGTGCCGCCGTGTGCCCCTGCAAATGCATTACCATTGACTGATCCTGTCATCCATTCTGCGGGAAAACCGCCTGCAAAGCATCAGGCGGTTTTTTCTGTTTTCGTGGAGTGGACGGGCCTGCTTTCCCGGAGCCCGGGAAAGCAGCAACGAGGACAGCCTTTGTTCGGGCAGAAGCGGCCATCACATCCGAAAAGCTATTCCGTCAGGCCCTTGATTTTCAAGTTTTTATACTATTTCTCGTCTAAAAAATTGAAAGATTCGGGATGGATTTTTTGT
>CAZQAM010000018.1:8493-11048 GCA_964591355.1 uncultured Oscillospiraceae bacterium | reverse complement strand
GATGGAATCTCGTGACTGGAGTTCAGACGTGTGCTCTTCCGATCTGGCGATCGTCTTTTCTTCCCCGCCGTCTTTTGCAGGCAGCGTCAGGGCCACGGAGCCGGAGCAGATGCTCTCCTTTTCCGGTACGCAAACGATGTCGAAGGATTCCCCGCTTTGCATCTCGCCCCGGAACCGCCAGGCGCTGCCCTGTCCTTCGGGGGTCACCGTGATGGTCAGGGATGTCAAACGCTGGGATGCGGCAAAAGGCAGGCGGATTTCATCCAGCACGGCGCTGCCGGCGGCGTTGTAGCGCCGGGTGATTTCGATTTCCCCCTCCAGCGCGGTTTTATCGATCCAGTCGGAAAAAATCCGCTGCATGCCGGGCTGCAGGTAGCTGGCCGCCTCCTGGGGGGCGGCAATCTTTCTCAAGTGGGCGAGCAGGGCGTCATTGGCGTAAAAATCCGCAAGCAATGCTTTGATTTCCGCCTTCACATCCTCAGCGGGAATCTGCCAGAGCAATTGCGTCAGCGCCGAATTTCCTTCCGTTACGGAAGAAACGGCGGCATAGCTGTTCAGCCAGGAGCCCAGCTTGGTTTCAAAGAGCACAAAATACTGGGCGGCTTCTTCCTTCCAGGCGTCGTCGGCTGCTTCGGCAGCGGCCAATAGCCGCCAGACGGGCGGCCATTCATTGCCCTGCTGAGTCAGCCCCTGCAGAAGAAGGGACAGATTCCAGTCCCGGGCAGCGGTATACCAGGCGCTGCCGTAGCCCGCCAGGAAATCGCTGCTGACGCCCATCAGGGAGCTGTTGTAGAGCAGCGCGGTTTTGCCGGCGGTCTGGCCGTCGATGAGCAGGCTTAGTACTGCCTGGCCGTCGCTCTTGTCCGCATAAGAGTGGGTCCCTTCCAATGTCACCCGGGGGGCGGCGGCTTTCAGCCAGGCCCAGGCATCGGAGCTCAGGGCGCCGGTGGCTTCCCCGGAAGCTTCAAAAACGATGGTGCCCCTGAATCCCTGATCCTTCGTCTGGCCCGAGAATTTTTCCAGCAGCGTGGCCGCCGAGGCGGGCAGGACGCTTCCTGCCAGCAGCAGCGCCAGCAGCAGGGCTGTCAGACGTTTCATGCGTCATCCTCCCCTTCGCCGTCTTCCCCGTCGTCATCCTCAAGCCATGCGCCGTCGTCGTCAAACCAGTCGTCGCCGAACCACGCGTCGTCAGCGCTTTCATCGGTAGTATCCTCCGGCGCGTCCTGCCCTTCCGGCGCCGTTTCTTCTTCGGAAACGCCGGTGGCGGCCGGCCAGTCGCCGTCGTCGTCCGCGTCTTCCCAGAAGCCGCTTTCGTCCGCAGGATCAAAGGTGCCGGTGGTGTCCTCCGGGAGATCCTCCGGGGCGGTTTCTTCCGGGTCTGCGGTTTCGTCATCCTCCTCCGGGTCCGCTTCCTCCTCCGGGTCATCCGGCATATCTTCCTCAGGCAGTTCTTCCTCCGGGGCTGCCTCCGTCATCCATTCTTCCGTGCGCAGCTCGTGGGTCAGAAGAGCCCTTTCTTCCTCAGGCAGCGCAGCCATCAGCCGGATCACCAGACCGGTGATGGCCGGAAGCTCGGACTGCACCGCCAACCGGGCCTGGCCTTCGCTCATGCGCCGGAGATCCTGCACGTTGCCCGCGGCGTCCTCCGGCTGGAAGGCAGGCGCTTCCGCCGCGTTCACTTTCAGGGTGGCTTTCATTTCGGCCTTGCCGCCCACCGTACGCTGCACGGTCACTTTGCCGGAAAGCCCGTCAGCGGTGAAGGCAAGATCGGGAACAAAGCTGTAGGTGGTTTTCACTTTGTCCTTCGTCTGGGACACCGTCACTTTGCCGGACCACTTTTCATCGCCGTTTTTGATGGTGTTTTTCAGGCTGCCGTTCAGGGAAGCGGCTTCCGAAACGCCCTCATATCTGCGGGAATAGGTGGCGTCCGCTTTCAGGGTGCGCACACCGTTTTTCCCCTTGGTCAGCGCCGCGGAAATCTGCAGCGTCAGGTTGTTTTTGCCCTTGACCTGCGGCAGTTTCAGGGAGAAATAGCCGCCCTTGTCCTCCGTGTAACCGCCAAAGAGCGTCACTTTCCTCTGATCGCTGCCCTTGGCGGCGCTGCCGGTGAACTGCAGCCCCATATCGCCCTTGTCCTTATCCAGCAGGCGCTTGAAGCGGCATTCGCCGGAGAAGGTGAGCCCATTCAGCAGCGCTTCCGCCTTGTTGTACAGGTCCGGCCGGTCCGCCAGCGCGTCCGACAGCACCGGCAGCACCGCTTCCAGGATCTCCGGCCAGGCGGCGTTGAGCTCCTCCGCCTTGAACACATAATCCACATAGCTGGGAGAAGCCGCGGCGTTTTTCACCGTGGTGCGGGCTTTCTTGGCTTTGGGCGTCACTTTGCCCTCCAGCAGGGGGTACAGCTCCTTGGCCAGTTTGGCGTAAAGCTCCGGGATCTCCATGGGATCCATGACATGCAGGTCTTTCCCCGTCAGGAGGACCAGGGCGTTTTTCTGGTCCAATTCTGTCAGGTATCCGTTTTCGGAGGGCCTGAATTCGGAGATCGGAAGAGCGTC
>CAZQAM010000018.1:0-8483 GCA_964591355.1 uncultured Oscillospiraceae bacterium | reverse complement strand
TGAATTCGGTCACCACGCCGTCCTCCTGCTTCCGGGCGGTGATGGAGAGGATTTCCTCTTCCCCGCTGGTCACAGCCACGGAGGTCATGGCCCCGCCCAGCTGCCCCCGGGCCGTAATCTTCAGGGCGGACAGCCAGTTATTCACCGTTTCCAGGGATTTTTTGGACAGCTTTTTCAGCGAATCATAGCTGCCTGTCAGCTCCATCGCCACGCTGTCCTTCTTTTTCAGTTCATTGAGCCGGGGAGAAAATTCCGCCAGCGCGCTGACAGAAGACAGTACAATCGTCAAAACGCACAGGCAGGCCAGAAACAGTTTCCAGAATTTCCGCATCATTGCCACTTCCTTTCGGCACACTGCATGATGTCGCATATCCATTCGCATTTTGCTGCAGTATTCCATCAGAATCCGAAGTTATTATAACGCATAAATCCGGAATTGAAAAGAGGGCCCCAGGTAAAATACGGAGGAACGCCCGCCCGGCAGTTTCCGTTGATTTTCTTCCCGCGCTGTGATATGATAAACACAGATTTTCCATATCAAGAAAGCGAGTGTTCCTTTTGCGCCTGCACCATGATTCTTTTTCCCCGCTGTGCCGTTTTCCCCAAGGTGCTCTTCCCTGCTTTGAAACCGTGACGCTGCGCATGCAGGCTCCCGACGCCCGGACCGCTACCGTCCGCTTTTACGACGGCAGCGAAAAATGGTTCCCCATGACCAAGGAAGGGGACGGCTGGTTTTCCGCCCGCCTCCCCATGCCGGATATTCCCATCCTCTGCTGGTATGACTTCCGGGCGGAGGACAGTAATGGCCAGGCGTTCGCCCTGGGCGCGCCGGAGGACGGCCTGGGCGGGGAGGGCATCATAAGCGACAGCCCCCGGGCCTGGCAGATCACGGTGTATGACCCCGCCTATACCACCCCGGAATGGATGCACACCGGCATCATGTACCAGATTTTCCCCGACCGCTTTTACCGGCTGGGCGGCTTCCTGCAGAAACGGGACGAATGCTTCTATCACGAGGACTGGTACGAGGAGCCCATCCTCATGCCGGAAGGCCGCGACAGCAACTGCGCCCGGGATTTTTTCGGCGGGAACCTGAAAGGCATCCGGGAAAAGCTGCCCTATTTGAAGGATCTGGGCGTCACCGTGCTGTACCTGAACCCCATTTTCCAGGCCCGCTCCAATCACCGCTACGACACCGCGGATTACGAAAAGATCGACCCGCTGCTGGGCGATAACGAGGATTTTGTTTCCCTCTGCCGGGCGGCCCGGGAGATGGGCATCCGCATCATGCTGGACGGCGTGTTCAGCCACACCGGGGAGGACAGCATATATTTCAACCGCTTCGGCCGCTTCCCCGGCTTGGGCGCCTGCCAGTCTCCCCAATCCCCCTATTATCCCTGGTACAAATTTTCCCATTATCCGGATCATTACGCCTGCTGGTGGGGCATCCACACCCTGCCGGAGGTGGACAAAGGCAATGAAAGCTACCAGCAGTTCATGTTCCGGGAGGGCGGCGTGGTGCGCCAGTGGATCCAAAGGGGCTCCTCCGGCTGGCGGCTGGATGTGGCCGACGAGCTTTCCATGGACTTCCTGCGCAAGCTGCGCCGGACTGTGAAGCAGCAGGATCCGCAGGCCGTGGTGCTGGGGGAAGTGTGGGAGGACGCCAGCCATAAAGTGGCCTACGGGGAAATGCGCTGCTACTGCCAGGGCGATACCCTGGACAGCGTGATGAATTACCCTCTGCGGGAAGCCGCCATTGCTTTTTTCACCGGAAAAACCGACGCATACGCCCTGAAGCGGCTGATTCTCGGCCAGCAGGAGAATTATCCCGTTCCCTTCTATTACGCCCTGATGAACCTGGCCGGCAGCCACGACCGGGCCAGGATCCTCAATATGCTGGCGGACAAAACCTTTGAAAACCTGCCGCCCTCCAGGCGCCGGGGCAAACGCCTTTCGGGCGCGGAGTACGCCAGGGCGGAAAAACAGTTCATCGAAATGACCCGGCTTCTGTGCGCCCTGCCCGGCATCCCCTGCGTCTATTACGGGGACGAAATCGGCATGCAGGGCTCCTCCGACCCCTTCTGCCGGGGCGCCTTCCCCTGGGGCCGGGAAAACAAAGCGCTGCAGGAGAGCATCCGGGAGATCCTCTGGCAAAGGAGAAACAGCCCCGCCCTTCAAACAGGCACGCTTTCCCTGGAAGCTCCCGACGAAAACACTCTGCTCATCACCCGGCAGATTGCGGGCGGCAAAGACGTATTCGGCTGCCCGGCGGCGGATGAAACAGTCACCGTGGCAATCAAAAGGTAGGAGATCATGACGGCGTTAAAAGAGCTCAAAGGCCTGGGAAAAGCCCGTCTGGCGGTCCTGGAAAAAGCGGGCATCCGCACGCTGGCCGATCTTCTTTTGACCCTGCCTGTGCGCTATCAGGATACCTCTGTTTCCCTCCCCATCGGGGAAATCGCCCCGGGGATGGAGGTCTGCGTTTCCGGCTATCCCAAGGCTTCGCCCCGGCTGAGCCGCTTCAAAGGCATGAGCAGCGTCACCCTGCGGCTGATGGACGAAAGCGGCGGCGTGCCAGTGGTGTGGTACAACCAGCCCTGGCTGCAAAATCAAATTCATCAGGAAGATCTTTTGACCCTGTACGGCCGGGTGGATCGGGATAAGCAGGGCCGCCTCCGCATGGCCTCGCCCCTGATCGTCAGGGAGCGGGGCATTTTGCCTGTTTACCGGGCCCTGTCGGGCATCCCTCCCCGGGTCATGCGGGAACTGATCCGCGAGGCGCTGCTGCTGATCGAGGACTGCTGCCCCGAAACGCTGCCGGATATCCTGCGCCTCAAATACCATCTGTGCGAGCGCAATTTCGCCCTGCGCCAGGCGCATTTCCCCGAAACGAAGGAAAACCTGGCCATCGCCCTGCGCCGTATGTCCTTTGAAGGGCTGCTGCTCTATCAGGCCGCCGCGGCCTCTCTCCGGGGCGAAAGGGCGAAAGGCGTCGCCATGGAGGTGGCGGAAGATGAAATCGACCGGTATTTCCGTTCCCTGCCTTTCCCGCCCACCGGCGCGCAGAAGCGTGTGCTTGCGGAAATCGCCGCCGATCTTCAGTCCGGCACCGCCATGGGCCGCATGGTGCAGGGGGACGTGGGCTGCGGCAAGACCGCCCTGGCTTTCGGCGCCATGTTCCTCTCCGCTCAGGCAGGCTACCAGAGCGCTTTGATGGCCCCCACCGAGATCCTGGCCCGGCAGCACCTCGACAGCGCGAAAAAGGCGCTGGAGCCCCTGGGGGTCTCCTGCGGGCTGCTGCTGGGCGGCATGAAAGCCAAAGAGAGAAGGGACGCCCTCGAAAAGATCGCGTCCGGGGAATGGCAAGCCGTCATCGGCACCCACGCGCTGATCTCCGAAGGAGTCCGGTACGATCGCCTGGGCCT
This sequence comes from uncultured Oscillospiraceae bacterium, assembly GCA_964591355.1. Taxonomy (GTDB): domain Bacteria; phylum Bacillota; class Clostridia; order Christensenellales; family Aristaeellaceae; genus RUG563. The sequence continues at coordinate 5,058 of CAZQAM010000018.1, read as the reverse complement.
GGTGATCACCGACGAGCAGCACCGCTTCGGCGTCCGGCAGCGGCGGCTGCTCTCCCGCAAGGGGCAAGAGGAGGAGGCGGCCCCCAACGAGCTGGTCATGAGCGCCACCCCCATTCCCCGGTCCCTGGCCCTGGTGCTGTACGGGGATCTGGATCTGTCCGTGGTGGATGAAATGCCCCCCGGCCGCACCCCGGTGAAAACCCGCATCGTGCCGGAAGACAAACGGGAGGGGCTGTACCGGTTCATCCGGGAGGAAGCGTCCCGGGGACGGCAGACCTACGTGGTGTGCCCATTGGTTGAGGAAAGCGACGTGATCGACGCCCGCAGCGCCCAGGAGACCTACGCCGATCTGTGCACCGGCCCTCTTGCCGATCTTCGGCTGGGGCTCACCTACGGCAGCCAGGACGCGGCGGAAAAGGAAGAAACCATCCGGAAATTTGCCGCCGGGGAAATCGACGTATTGGTATCCACCTCCGTCATCGAGGTGGGGGTCAACGTGCCGTCGGCCACGGTGATGGTCATCGAAAACGCCGACCGCTTCGGCCTGAGCCAGCTGCATCAGCTGCGGGGCCGGGTGGGCAGGGGCGCGGAGGAGAGCTGGTGCTTTTTGATGGCCGCCCCCAACGAGCGCCTCAAAGCCCTGTGCGAAACCAGCGACGGCTTCAAAATCGCCCAGAAAGACCTGGAAATGCGTGGGCCCGGCGATTTTCTGGGCACCCGGCAGCACGGTGATACCCTGCTGCCCGGCATGGCCCTGGGAGCCGATATGCTGCTGCTGGAGGAAACCAGCCAATGCCTCAAATGGCTCCGTTCTCCCGGATACGAGGAAGAGTGGGCGCAGGTAAAGGAAAGCGCCCGCCAGGCCTTCGCCCGGGTGATGGACGACGTGGCCATGAACTGACGGGAAAGGAGCCTGCGCAGATGCTGACCATTCTGGGCGGAGAGAAGGAAACCCTCCGGCAGCGCTTGATTGCCCTTGCCAAAGACGCGGGCCGCATGCTGGTGATCGTGCCGGAGCAGTATACCCTGCAAACAGAGCGGGATCTGATGGACAGCCTGGACGCGCCCGGCTTTTTCGATCTGGAGGTGCTCTCTCCCTCCCGCCTCACCGAGCGGGTCTTCGCCCGGGCAGGGGCGGATCATCGCGTTCGCATCGACGCCCGGGGCAAGCAGTTTGCCCTGGCGAAGGCGCTTTTGCAGTGCCGCAAACAGCTGAAGTATTATGAAAGCGCCGCCGACAAGCAGGGCTTTATTCAGCGCGCCGGCAGCCTGATCGCCGATTTCAAGCGCGCCGGGGTCACGCCGGAAGCGCTCATTTCCCATGCCGATTCCCTGCCGGAGGGCGCCGCGAAGGACAAAATGCAGGATCTTGCCCTGCTGTACCAGACTTATGAAGCGCAGCTTTCCGGCCAGTTCGTGGACGGAGAGGACGTGCTGGACAGCATGCTCCGCCGCTTGCCGGACAGCGGCATCGCCGGTTCCGAAACCCGGGCGGCGGTGTACGGCTTCGACGTTCTCACAGGACAGATGGACCGGCTGCTGATAACCCTTGCCGGCCTGTGCGGGGATGTGCAGGCCCTGATCGAAATGGGAAGGGAAGAAAGCTTTGCCCCGGTATTGGAAAGCGCCCGGCGGCTGCAAAGCGCGGCTCAGGAGGCGGGCCTTCCCTGCCGGCTGCTGATGCTGCCCTGCGCGGAGGAGGGCAGAGCGCCGGAGCTGATCCATCTCTCCCGGCATTATTTTCACACGCCCGCCGCCGTCTATGAGCCGGGCACCGCGCCGGCCATCCGGCTGTACGCCGCCGCCAACCCGTATTTCGAGGCGCATTTTATCGCCCAGGAGATCCTTTTGCTCAGCGAGCAGGGCACTGCCTTCGGCGAAATGGCGGTGGTCATGGGCGATCCCGGCTTTGCCGGCGTGCTGAAAGAAGTGCTGGAGGCTTACAGGATCCCCGCCTATGTGGCCCGGAAGCTGTCCGCTGCCACCCACGGGGCCGCCCGGTTCCTGCTTTTCTCCCTGCGGGCCGCCGCCGGCGGATACGACCCGGCGGACATGCTCTCCGTCATCAAATCCGGCTATGCCCCCCTCCCGGAGGAGGACGCCTGGCGGCTGGAAAATTATGTGCTGTCCTACGGCATCCGGGGCAAACTCTGGCTCTCCCCCTTTGCCCGGGGATCGGCGGAAGAATGCGCTCGGGTGGAGGAGGCCCGGCATTCCCTGATTGCTCCTCTGGATGAAATGCGCCTGGCCGTGCGGCAGGCGGAAAACGCCGGGGAAGCGCTGACGGCGGTGTACCGCTATCTGGAAAAGTGCGCCGTGTTTGAAAAGCTGCAGGCTTCCCAGGAGGCCCTGCTGGCCCGGGGCATGGCGGCGGAAGCCGTGCAGGCCAGGCAGGTGTGGGAAGCCATGATGCAGCTTTTGTCCCAGGCTCACGCGCTGCTCAGAGATACGAAAGTGACGTCGGGGCATCTTTCTTCCTGGCTGGAAGCGGGGCTGGACGCCTGTGAACTGTCCTCCCTGCCCCCCACCGCTGACGCGGTGATGTGCGGAGAAGTCGGCTCTCTGCCCCTGAGCCGTCCCAGGGCGCTGTTCCTTGCAAATCTCACCGACAGCGTCCTTTCCGCCCCTTTCCCCGGGCTTTTGACCCAGGAGGAGCAGGAAGCGGCGGAAAAGCGGCTGGGCGTTTACCTTTCCCTGAACGACGACGGCCGGGACAGCCTGGCCCGGCTGGATATCTGGAAAGCGCTCTCCGCCCCCACGGAAAAGCTGTATCTCACCCACGCCCAGGCTACGGAGGACGGCAGCGCGCTTCGGCCCTTTTCCGCTCTTTCCCACATCCGCCGCATGTTTCCCGCGCTGGTGGAGGAAGGCGGCGTGATGCAGCGCAGCGCGGCCCGGCTTCCCCTGGCTCCCGGCCCGGCCCTGGACGCCCTGGGCCTCAAAGCCCGGGACGGCGCCCTGGACGGAGAATGGCTGGAGGCGTGGAAATACCTGTGCGGAAGCGATGAAACCCGGGAGAAGGCCGCGTTCCTCTGCCGGGCCTTTGAGGAAGAGAAAAACGCCGCCCCCCTGCCGGAGGATATTACCCGGAACCTGTTCATGGAAAGAATCATGTCCGTTTCCCGGCTGGAAAACTACGCTGTGTGCCCCTACAAGCATTTTGTGGATCAGGGCCTGCAGCCCCGTCCCCGGAAGGAATGGACGGTATCCCCCATCGACGCGGGCAATTTCTACCACAGCGCTCTGGAGGGGTTCACCCGGCTGCTGCCCGGCATTCCCCACTGGCCGAAAATCGATAAAAAAACCTGCGACGCCGTCATCGACCGGGCCGCCGGCCCCCTGTTTGAACAGATGCTGTCCGGCCCCCTGGGCGACAGCGCCCGGATGAAGGCCCTGGGAGAAAAATACCGCCGGGTGCTCCGGCGCGTGGCCTGGACCTTTACCCGGGGCGCCCGGCAAAGCGCCTTCCGGCCGGAAAGCGCCGAAGTCCGCTTCGGGTACGCCGAAGGCATTCCCCCTATCGAGCTGAAACTGAAGGACGGCCGCAGGGTTTTCGTCCGGGGGATCATTGACCGCATCGACCGCTACGCGGGAGACGAGGGGGTCTACCTGCGGGTGATCGATTACAAATCCGGGCAGGAGAAGCTGAACCCGGCGAAAATCTATTATGGCGCCCAGCTGCAATTGCTTCTGTATCTGAAAGCCGCCCTGACCACCGAAGCGGGGGCGCTGCCCGCCGGCGCGTTTTACATGCATCTGGCCGATCCCCTGGTGCCGGAAAAGGAGGACCTGGCCCAGATCGAGGACGCGCTGGCCAAGGAGCTGTCCCTCAAGGGCGTGATGCTGCGGGACGCCGCCATCCTCCGCCTGATGGACGGAGGCGATCCTCCCTTGACGATGCAAAAAGCCCTGAACGCCGACGGCTCCTTCAGCAAGACCGCGCCGCTGGCCGCGCTCAGCGAGCTTTACGCCCTCATCGCCCACGCGGAAAAGCTGGCCCGGACCTGGGCGGAAAAGATCCGCAGCGGGGAGATCGCGGCCCATCCGCTGTGCGATGCCAACGGCGACGGCCCCTGCCGCGTGTGCGATTACGCCGCCATCTGCCGCAAAGGCGCCGACCGCAGCCCGGAAAACAGCCGGCTGATGCAGGAGATGAAATTCGACGAGCTGCTGGAAAAGATCAGCCAAAATAATGCTGGCAATTCTCCGGGAAATAAGGTATAATGTTTGCAGCAGAAAAAACGAAGGGGGGTTTTTCCCATAATACAGGTAATTCACGGCAAGAAAGGCTCCGGCAAAACCAAGCGCATTCTGGATATGGCCAACGCTGCCATCAAGGAGCACAAGGGCGATGTCATCTTCGTGGACGATGACAACCGGTACATGTTCGATCTGCGCCACGAGATCCGTTTCGTCAACGCGGGAGAATACGGCTCCGACAGCCCGGAAATGTTTTTCGGCTTCCTCTGCGGCATGCTGGCCCAGAATTTCGATATCAGCGTGATCTTCGTGGATGCGTTTATGAAGCTGGTGAAGAGCCCGATTGAAAACACGGCGGAGTTCTTTGCCCGGCTGGACAGGCTCAGCGAAAAGCACAACGTGCAGTTCGTCCTCTCCATCAGCGTGGACGATGCCCTGGCCCCCGATTTCGTCAAAAAATATTTCATCTGACCGCGGTTTGAGGTAACAGCATGGCGTTCATCAGCACACGGGGAGCGGACAGGGTATCCGCTCCCGAAGCAATTGTACGGGGCATCGCGCCGGACGGCGGCCTGTACGCCCCTGAAAAACTGCCCGTCCTGAGCCGGGCGGATTTTGCCGCGCTGGCGGGCATGGATTATCCCGCCCGGGCGGCAAAAACGCTGGCCCTGCTGCTGGATGGGTTCCCGGAGGAAGCGCTGCTTTCCATGGCCCGGAAGGCCTATGCCCGCTTTGCCGTGCCCGAGGTGGCCCCCGTCCGGCCTTTGATGGGCCGCCGCTTCGTTCTGGAGCTTTTCCACGGCCCCACCCTGGCCAGATCGGAAGAGCACACGTCTGAACTCCAGTCACCGCTCATTA
>CAZQAM010000017.1:0-11324 GCA_964591355.1 uncultured Oscillospiraceae bacterium | reverse complement strand
TACCCTACACTCTTTCCCTACACGACGCTCTTCCGATCTGGGCCGACAGGCGCGTGATGATCCATATGGTCAACATGGTGGGGCAGCGCCCGCTGGCCTATCATCAGCCGGTGACGGATTTCACCTTCAGGATCGCCCTGCCGGAAGGCAGAAAAGCACTCCGGGTCGACGGGCCGCTTGAGGGAGCGGATTTCACCTGGTCGGCGGAAGAAAACGCCGTCATTGTCCGGGTAAAGCAGCTCCGGCTGTGGGAAATGTTCAGGGTCACCTTATCGGACTGAGCGGAAAAATACAGAAATCCAACAGAAGTGAGGAAACGGCATGCGGCATGATTTCATTCCCCGTCCCGAGCATCCCAGACCGGATTTTCAGCGGGATACCTTTTTCAGCCTCAACGGCTGCTGGCAGTTTGCCTTCGACGATGCAGACGAAGGATTGGCCCGGCGCTGGTACCTGCCCGGCCGCCCGCTGGACCGGGAGATCCTGGTGCCCTTCGCGTATCAGACGAAAATGAGCGGCATCGGCCCCACCGATGAAATCCATCCGGTGCTGTGGTACCGCCGCAGCTTCTCCGTTCCCGCGGATATGAAAGGGAAAAGGATCCTGCTGCGTTTCGGCGCGGTGGATTTCGAAAGCCGGGTATATGTGAACGGCGAGGCGGCCGGCACCCACCGGGGCGGCTACACCCCCTTCTGCTTCGATATTACACCCCTGCTGAAGGAGGGGGACAACGACCTGTGCCTGAGGGTGGAGGACGCGCCGGACTGCGCCCAGCCCCGGGGCAAGCAGTATTGGGAGAAGGGCCTGATGGGCTGCTGGTATACGCCGGTCAGCGGCATCTGGCAGACGGTGTATCTGGAAGCGGTGGGCGAAACCGCCGTGACCCGCGCGCACATCACCCCGGATTTTGACCGCCATTCGTGCACGGTGGAGATAGAATTGGACCGGATGCCGGATGAGCCGGTGGAGGTGGAAGCGGCGCTGAGCTTTGAGGGCCGGCCTGTGCGTTCCCTGCGCACGGAAATCCAGTCCAAACGTCTTTCCCTGCCCATCGATCTGATCGTGCGGGGCGCTCTGGAGCCGATGAAGGTGTGGTCGCCGGAGCACCCGGACCTGTACGACGCCGATATTTATCTGCGCCGGGGCGGGGAAGTGATCGACCACGTGCGCACGTATTTCGGCATGCGCAAGGTGGAAGTGCGGGAGGGCAGGGTGTATCTGAACAACTGCCCCCTGTATCAGCGGCTGATCCTGGATCAGGGCTACTGGCCCGATTCCCTGATCACGCCGCCCAGTGACGAAGCCATTCAGGAAGATATCCGCATGACCCTGGAATTCGGCTACAACGGCGCCAGGAAACATCAAAAGCTGGAGGATCCGCGTTACTACTACTGGGCCGACAGAATGGGCCTGCTGGTGTGGGGCGAAATCCCCAGTCCCTACGAATTCTGCGACGCTTCCATCCGGAACCTCTTCGATACCCTGGCCGGCTTCATCGACCGGGATTTCAATCATCCCAGCATCATCACCTGGGTGCCCCTGAATGAAAGCTGGGGCGTGCGTCAAATCTACACGGACAAGCGCCAGCAGGCGCTGGCCAGGCTTCTGTACCAGACGGCCAAGGCCCTGGACGGGACCCGCATGGTGTCGGTCAACGACGGCTGGGAGCAGGTGGAAACCGACATCTGCGCTCTGCATGATTACGCGGCGGAAGGCCAGGTGCTCTCCGGCCATTTTGCTTCCCGGGAGCAGGTGGAAAAGCACGCCTGCGACTGGCGGCCCTGCTATGCCCAGGGGGTGACCCCCACGGGCAGGGAAGCCTTCCTGGTGACGGAATACGGTGGCATCGCCTTCAGCAATATCGGTCTGCAGGGCGACGCGGGAGGCATGGAAAGCTGGGGCTATCACGACAAGGTGTCTTCGGAAGAAGCGTTTTTTGCCCGGTTCCGGAGCGTTACCGACGCCATCCGGCAGATCCCCTACTGCCAGGGCTACTGCTACACGCAGCTGACCGATGTGATGCAGGAAGTGAACGGCCTGCTGACGCCGGAGAGGAAACCCAAGGTGGATGCAAAGCGCTTTGCGGCGATCAACCGCGATCCGGACGGGTGCACCAACCGTCTCTCCTGACGGCAGGGGCCGGAAACTGCTTTCGAAGGGGGTGAAATACCGTGCGGCAATATGAAACCTTTGAACTGCGCTTTCCGGGGGAAGCCCTGACGGAAAACTGGGCCGGCATTGATTTGACCGCTACGTTTTCCTGCGGCAATGAAAAAAAGACCGTAAAGGGCTTCTATGACGGCGCCGGGCAGTATGCCGTGCGTTTCCTGCCGGAAAAAGCCGGGGCATATACCTGGGTTGTCAGGGGCGTCATCCAGGCCCGGGGGCAGGAAACCTGCCTGCCTTCCGGAGAACGGCACGGAAAAGTCCGGGCGGCGGGCACCCATTTTGAATACGCGGACGGAACGCCCTTTTTCCCCTTCGGCACCACGGTGTACGCCCTGGCTTCCCAGGAGGACGCCCTGGTGGAGGAGACGCTGGAGACGCTGAAATCGGCGCCTTTCAACAAGGTGCGCATGTGCGTGTTTCCCAAGCATTACGATTACAACCGCAATGAGCCGCCCTTTTACGCCTTTGAGAAAAAGGAAGACGGCGCCTGGGATGTGAACCGGCCCTGCCTGGCTTTCTGGCACCGGTTTGAAAGGATCCTGGACCGCATGTCTGCCCTGGATATTCAGGTGGATCTGATTCTTTTCCATCCTTATGACCGCTGGGGTTTTGCTTCCCTGCCGCAGAAGGATAATCTGGCGTACCTGGATTATCTGTTGCGCCGCCTGGCCGCCCGGCCCGCCCTTTGGTGGTCGCTGGCCAATGAATATGACCTGTGCGCGGAGCACAAATCCCTTGCCGACTGGGAGGAAATCGAAACGTACGTGGCGGAAAACGACCCGTATCATCATCTGCTCTCCAGCCACAACTGCATGTGTTTCTGGGATTTCACCCGGGAAAACGTGACCCACTGCAGCATCCAGACCAAGGCGCTGACGGAGATTCCCCGCTGGCTCCGGGCTTATCGGAAGCCGGTGGTCATCGACGAATGCTGCTATGAGGGCAATCTGCCGCATCTTTGGGGCAGCATTTCCGGGCGGGAAATGGTGCGCCGCTTCTGGCGCTGCTATGCTTCCGGCGGATACTGCACCCACGGGGAAACCTTCCTGGCTGAGGATGAGATCCTCTGGTGGGCCCGGGGCGGAAAGCTCAAGGGCGAAAGCCCCGCAAGGATCGCGTTTTTGCAGGCCATCATGGAAGAGCTGCCGGGGCCCCTGACGCCGGGAGAGGGCGGCTTCCAGGCCTTCGCGGAAGATGCGCCGGAAGAAGCGCTTCAAAAAGCGCCGCCTGAAGCCCGCGGCTTTTTCGGGCTGGCTGCCGGCAGCATCCGCCGCATGGACGATCACGACAAATGGCTGCATCTGGCCGGGGAGCACGTATGGGAAGCCCACTGCGGGGAGGACGCGTACCTGCTGTACTGCGATCTGCAGTGCTGCGCCGCGCAGACTTTGAAACTGCCTCAGGACAAACACTACCGCGTGGAAGTCATCGACACCTGGCGCATGACCCGGGAAACCGTCTGTCCATCCGCAGGCGGAGATACTTTGGTTCCCCTGCCCGGCCGGGAGGGCATGGCCATCCTGGCTACCCGCGTTTGACGCGGGAGGGCAGGTTTTTTCAGCCGCAGCAAATTCTTCCAGAAGGAGCGATGCACGATGGAAATCCAAAAAGCCCAATGGATCACCCCGGCCCGGGAAATGGGTCCTGCCGCGCCGGTGTTCCGCCGCGTGTTTGCGGCGGGAAAGAACGTGGAGCGGGCCGAAATTCAAATCACGGCCCTGGGCGTGTATGAAGCGGAATTGAACGGGCAGCGCGTCGGCGATTTTGTGATGGCGCCCGGCTGGACCAGCTATGCCCACCGGCTGCAGGTGCAGGCGTATGACGTAACGGAGCTGCTGGAGGAAAGCAACGAGCTGCGGGTCGCTGTGGGCCGGGGCTGGTTCCGTTCGCCCATGCCCGGCTGGAAAGAAACCGAGGACAAAAGGCGGCGGTACGCGCAGCCCTGCGGGCTTATTGCCCTGCTGAAGATCCGGTACGGCGACGGCAGCGAAGAAACCATCCTCACCGATGAAGCCTGGCAGGCCGGAAAAGGCCCCGTCCTTTTCAGCGAAATCTACGACGGCGAAAGCTATGACGCCGGCGCCAAAACCCCTGCCTGGCAGCCCGTGAGGCTGCTGGACTGGCCAAAGGATATGCTGATTCCCCAGGAGGGAGAGACCGTCCGGGAAACGGAGCGCGTCGCGGCCCGGGAAGTCTTCACCACCCCCCGGGGGGAAATCATGGTGGATTTCGGCCAGGAGGTCACGGGCTATGTGGAATTCACCGTGGACGCCCGGGCGGGAGACGAGGTGCGCTTCAAACATGCCGAGGTGCTGGACAAGGACGGGAATTTTTATAACGAAAATTACCGCAGCGCCAAGGCGGAGGTCCGGTATATCTGCCGGGACGGGCGGCAGACCTGGCATCCCAGGCTCACGTTCTTCGGCTTCCGCTATATTGTTTTGACGGCCTGGCCCGGGGAAGCGAAGAAAGAAAGCTTTACCGCCGTTGTGGTGCATTCCGATATGAAGCGCACCGGCTTCCTGGAATCCGGGGACCGGGAACTGAACCAGCTGTTTTCCAACATCGTGTGGGGCCAGCGGGGCAATTTCCTGGATGTGCCCACCGACTGCCCCCAGCGGGACGAGCGGCTGGGATGGACCGGGGACGCGGAGGTCTTCACCAAAGCCGCCAGCTATTTCTACGATGTGGAAAAGTTCTTCCGCAAATGGCTGCGGGATTTGCAGGCGGATCAGCGGGAAAATGGCGAAGTGGGCCAGGTGATCCCGGATGTGATGCCGGAAGAATCGTGCAGCGCCGCCTGGGGAGACGCGGCCGTCATCATTCCCTGGCAGATGTATCAGACCTACGGGGATATGCAGGTGCTTGAGGATCAGTTTGACAGCATGAAGCGCTGGGTGGACTATATCACTTCTGCCACCACCACGCCGGGTCTGTGGACGGGGGGCAAGCATTTCGCCGACTGGCTGGGGCTGGACGCTCCCAGCGGCAGCTACAAGGGCTCCACCCGGGAGGATTTCATCGCCACGGCTTATTATGCCCATTCCGCGGAGCTGCTCATCAGGGCCGGGAAACTGCTGGGCAGGGATATGAAAGAATATGAAGTGCTGCACGGCAGGATCGTGGGGGCTTTCCGCCAGGCCTTCCCCACTTATGAGACCCAGACCGAGCATACCCTGGCCGCGCATTTCCGCCTGGCGGAAGACCCTCAAAAAACGGCGGACGCCCTGGCGGCGCTGGTGAAAAAGGACGGCGTGCAATTGCGCACCGGGTTTGTGGGCACGCCGTATCTATTGCACGTCCTTTCTGATTTCGGCCACAGCGATCTGGCCTGGGATCTCATGCTGCGGCGGGAATATCCCGGCTGGCTGTATCCCGTCACCAAAGGCGCCACCACAATCTGGGAGCACTGGGACGGCATCCGGGAGGACGGCTCCTTCTGGTCCAAAGACATGAATTCCTTCAACCATTACGCCTACGGCGCGGTGGCGGACTGGGTGTTCGAGCAGGCGGCGGGGATTTTCCACGACGATAAGCACCCGGGCTTTTCCGAAATGATGTATCAGCCCCATCCGGACCGGCGCGTCGGCTGGCTCACCGCCTCCCTGCATACCCGGCAGGGCCTCATCCGGGCTTCCTGGCGCTGGGAGGGAGACAGGGTGCGCTATGAACTGAAAACGCCGGTTCCCACCCGGGTGAATTTGGCGGGGAAAAGCTTCACGGTGCAGCCCGGAAAATATGTTTTCTGGGGATAAAGGAGGAAGAAAAATGCAGCGGACCATGCCTATGAATCGGGAATGGCATTTTGGCCTGGGCCCCTTTGAACTGAGCGACCGGATCCGGGGTCATCTGGGAAATCATCTGGTGAACCTGCCCCACGATTACATGATCGAAGGCGACGTATTGAAGGAAGCGGTTCCCGGCGCGTCCAGCGGCTATTACAGCGCGGGCGTGGCGCACTATGTGAAAGAAGTGGAGATCCCCGCCCAATGGGCGGGGGAGCAGATTTTTCTCCGGCTGGACGGCGCCATGATGAACGCCACCATCGAAGTGAACGGGGCGAAAGCCGCGCTGCAGCATTACGGCTACGCCCCGTTTGAAGCGGACATCACAAACCTGGTGTATCCCGGGGAGAAAAACCGCATCGTGATCACGGTGAATCCCAGCATGCAGCCCAACTCCCGCTGGTATTCCGGGGCGGGCCTGTTCCGGGGCGTGGAACTTGTGCACACGCCGAAACTGCATATCGCTTTCGGCGGGCTGTCCGGCTTCACGAAAAAGATCGATTACGCCCCGGACGGCGCCCCGGAAACCGCCTATTTGAAGGTATCGGCGGAAATCAGAAATGAGTGCACGGAAAACCGCGTGGCGGAAGTTTTGTTTTCCCTCCTCCGGGAGGATACCGGCGAAACCGTGCTCGCAAGGAGGGCGCTGGCGCAGGTGCAGGCCATGTCCTGCGGCACGGCGTACATGACCCTGACGGTGGATCAGCCCCTGCTGTGGAGCGCTGACAGCCCGAACCTGTACAGGCTGCAGGCCCGGGTAACGGAAAAAGCCGTGTACAAAACCCGGATGATCCCGGTGGAAAATCCCGCTTCCGACGAAGAAGAGGTGCTCTTTGGCATCCGCACCATTGAAGCGGATGTGAAGCATGGCCTGAGGATCAACGGACAGACGGTCAAGCTGAAGGGCGGCTGCCTGCATCACGACAACGGCGTCATCGGCGCGGTCAGCGTGTATGACGCGGAAGCCAGGAAGGTGCGCAGCCTCAAGGAAGTGGGCTTCAACGCCATCCGCACCACCCACAACCCGCCATCCATTGCGCTGGTCGAGGCCTGCGACAGGCTGGGCATGTACCTCTTCGATGAAGCCTTCGACGCCTGGGGCATGGGCAAGCAGCCGGGGGATTATAACCAGTATTTCGACACCGACTGGGAAAAGGATCTGGCCAACTTTGTGCGCCGGGACCGCTGCCATCCCAGCGTGATCCTCTGGTCCACCGGCAATGAGATCACCGAACGGGCGGGGCTGAACAATGGCTACGTGTGGGCGGCGAAGCTGGCCGAAACCATCCGGAGGCTGGACCTCAGCCGCCCCATTTCCAACGGCATCTGCTCCTTCTGGAATGGGCTGGATGACAAGCTGCAGGAAGAGCAGCAGCGCAGATGGAAGGAAAGCGCGGCCGGCGGGCAGCAGAACGCCGGCATGGGCGGCGAAAAAGACCTGCTGTGGGAGGAATACACCGAGGGCTTCAACAACGGCCTGGACGTATCGGGCTATAACTATATGGAGAGCAAATACGCGCAGGACCACGTTCTGTTCCCCGAGCGGGTGATCCTGGGCAGCGAGAATTTCCCCAAGGAGATCGGCCTTCATTGGCCCATGATCGAAGCGACCCCCTGGGTGATTGGCGATTTCACCTGGACGGCCTGGGATTACATCGGCGAAGCGGGCATCGGCAAGGCTACCTTCTATGAGCCCGGCGATCCCCGGATCGGCGATCCCTGGGGCGCTGCCTCGCCTTACCCCTGGCGCACGGCCAACGACGCGGATTTTGATATCACCGGCTGCGTCCGGCCTCAGGGGTTCTACCGCCGCATCGTGTGGGGAAGCAAAGAAACAGCGCTGTTCTCCTATGATCCTGCGAACTATGACAAAGTGGAAACCCTGTCCCAATGGGGCTTCCCCGGGGTCTGGCCCCGGTGGAACTGGGCGGGACAGGAGGGAAAACCCGTGAAGATCGCCGTGTTCAGCGCGGCGGAGGAAGTGGAGCTGCTGCTCAACGGCGTGAGCCAGGGCCGCGTGAAGGCGGGCGAGGCTCTGATCCAGGAGATGCCCCGGACCTTCCTCTTTGGCGCGGTGTATCAGCCCGGCACGGTGGAAGCGGTCAGCTATCGGGAGGGAAGGGAGGTTTCCCGCTCCTTGCTGCAGACGGCGGGCAGGCCCTGCGCCCTCCGCCTGAGTGCCGAGGAAAACATTCTGCGGGCTGACGGCGCGTCCCTTTGCTATGTTCATGCAGAGCTGGTGGACGAAAAGGGCAATGTGGTGCCGGACGCTGATACGCTTATGACTGCCGAAGCCACCGGCGCGGCGGAGCTGCTGGGCTTTGGCAGCGCCAACCCCGTCACCGAGGAAAATTACAGCAAAGGCCGCTTCACCAGCTACCACGGCAAAGCCCTGGCTGTGCTTCGGGCGGGATACGCCAGTGGCGAAGCGCGCCTGAAGGTCGCAGCTGACGGCATCGGCGAAGCGGAAATCACGCTGCCGGTTCTTCCTGCGTGACGAAAAAGGAACGGGCACTTTCCTGAAACCCAGGAAAGTGCCCGTTCCCTTTTTCATCCGTTTGTCATTCCCAGCAGCGCCGCGGCGTTTCCGCCCAGGATCCGGGCCTTTTCTTCCTCCGACAGCGGCAGGGCGCGGAGCCTGTTTAGCGTGTCCCGGGGATCTTCCCAGGGGCTGTCCGAGCCAAAGAGGACGCGGCGCGCCCCGAAAGCGCGGACCAATTGCATGAATCCGGCGTCCGACAGCCTTTCCAATTCTTTTTCCGTGCGGTAAAACCCATCGCCGCAGGGGGTCATGGGGCCCAGGGAAAAGGCAGTGTCCAGATACACCGGATACCCGGGCAGCAGCTTTTCCACCGCCTCCCAGCAGCGCCAGCCTCCCATGTGCGCCAGGATCAGGGTGACATCCCCCGCCAGGTCGATGGCCCGGCGGATCTTGTCCGGCGTGGCCTGCTCCGCGCCTGGCAGCCCCACGTCCAGCCCCGCGTGGGTCAGCACGGCAAGGCCCAGCGCCGCCGCTTTTTTCAGGATGCGGATGTATTTCTCATCGTCGATGTCCGCTTCCTGATAGGGCGGATGCAGCTTGACACCCCGGATGCCCGCATCCCGCAGGCGCTCCAGTTCCTGCTCCCAGGTTTCCAGATCCGGATGGATGCCGCCGAATGAATCGATCCCCGTTTCCCGCCGTTTTTCATGGATGCGGAGGGCGGCGTCGTTGAGATGGGACACCTGCCGGGGATTGGTGGCCGCCGGCAGCACGATGGAACAGTCCACCCCCGCCGCCGCCATGGAGGCTTTCAAGCGCGCCTGGGTGCCGTCGGTAAAGGCCCGCACGTGGGAGGCGGCACGCAGTTTTTCAATGGCCGCAGGGGCGATCCTGTCCGGAAAAACGTGGGTGTGAATATCAATGATCATGCGATTGCCTCACTTGTATGCATCGGGAAATAACGTGAAAAATCCCCCTCGGAAAGGTTCTTTCCGGCGGGATTTTTCATTCCGGGCAGCCCGGCGCTTATTCCGCGTCGCCCAGCGCCTCGGTCTGCCGGACCAGCACTTTCTTGCTGTAGCAGGAGAAGGCCTGCTCCACCAGCTGCCTGTCCGGAGCTTTGGTGACCACGCTGATGAGCGGTACGATGACCAGGCCGGCCAGCATGCAGAAGGCGCCCGCGTTGATGGGAGACTGCAGCAGGCCCAGATTCACCTGCATAACCCCCAGGTTGCTGAGCATGTCCACCGTCATGAAAATGCTGGAAAAGAGGATCGACACCCAGCAGGATACCTTCGTAGCCCGCTTCCAGTAGAGCCCGTACAGGAAGGGCGCCAGGAACGCGCCGGCCATGGCTCCCCAGCTGACGCCCATGGCCTGGGCGATGAACGCCACGGGGGAATTGACCTGGATGATGGCGATGACGGCGGAAATGGCGATGAACACCACGATCAGCGCCCGCATGATCAGCAGCTGCTTTTTCTCCTCCATTTTTTTGATGATGTGCCCCTTGATCAGATCCAGCGTCATGGTGGAGGCGGAGGTGAGCACCAGGGAAGACAGGGTGGACATGGAGGCGGAGAGCACCAGAATGATCACCACGGCGATCAAGATCTCCGGCAGATTGGAGAGCATGGCAGGCACGATGGAGTCAAACACGATGGCGCCGCTGGCGCTGTACTGGATGGCGGGATCCCTGGTGAAGAGCCGGCCGAAGCCCCCCAGGAAGTAGCAGCCCCCCGCCACGATGATGGCGAATACCGTGGAAATAATGGTGCCCTTGTGGATATCGCCCTCACTCTTGATGGCGTAGAATTTGCCCACCATCTGCGGCAGGCCCCAGGTGCCCAGGGAGGTCAGGATCACCACGCCCAGCAGGCTCAGGGGATCCGGCCCGAAGAAGGAATTGAAAATGCCCGGCACCGAAGACACGCTCTCGTCGCTGATGGCGGCCAGGCCGTTCAGGGAGCCCAGGAACCCGCCGTTCTTGCCCAGCACCGCGGCGATCACCGCCACGATGCCGATCACCATGATGATGCCCTGGATGAAATCGTTGATGGCGGTGGCCATATAGCCGCCGGCAATGACGTAAATGGCCGTCAGCACCGACATGGCCAGCACGCACCAGAAGTAGGGAATGCCGAAGGCCATTTCAAACAGGCGGCTCAGGCCGTTGTACAGGGACGCCGTGTAGGGGATGAGGAAAATGAAGATCACCACGGAGGCGATGATTTTCAGCGCGTTGGAATCAAAGCGCTTGGCGAAAAACTCCGGCATGGTGGCGCTGGAGAGATGCTGGGTCATGATCCGGGTGCGCCGCCCCAGCACGGCCCAGGCCATCAGGGAGCCGATCACCGCGTTGCCGATGCCGATCCAGGTGGCGGCAATGCCGAATTTCCAGCCGAACTGCCCCGCGTAACCAACAAAAATGACCGCGGAAAAATAAGAAGTGCCGTAGGCAAACGCCGTCAGCCACGGGCCCACCGCCCGGCCGCCCAGCACAAAACCGTTGACGTCTGTGGCGTTCCGGTGGCAGTACAGCCCGATCCCCACCATCACACCAAAGAAAATAACCAGCATCAGTACCTTGATGATCATACCGGATCCATTCCTTTCCCGCCGCCTGGCCGGGCGCTGCCGCGATCCTCTTCCGCCGGCCGCCCCGCCGTTTTCCGCCCCGGGCGCTTTCTCCGCTCCCCGGGCGCTCTGCCGGAGGCTTTCCCTCCCCCGGCAGGCGGCTTTGCTTTATTGCTTCATAGTGTAACGCATTAAAGCAATAAAGTCAACCCCTCCGGCAGAAATTTTTTTCGGAGGTTGTGATTTCTTCTTCGCGTGTAATACTATTTCGCGTCTAAAACATTGAATCTTCGGGCGTCTTTTCCGCCCTG
>CAZQAM010000016.1:10204-11678 GCA_964591355.1 uncultured Oscillospiraceae bacterium | reverse complement strand
ACCCTATCCTACACTCTTTCCCTACACGACGCTCTTCCGATCTCGCCGTTCACTAGTCCCCGCTGCCCCAGCACATTGATCATGATACTGCTCACAATGACCCAGCTGAGGAAGTTCGGGAACGTGTAGATGGACTGCAGGATCTTTTTGGACCGGCCCAGCCGCACCTCATTGATCATGAGCGCAAACAGGATCGGGAACGGGAACACGAAGATCAGCCTGCCTGCGTTGATTCGGAGTGTGGTCAGGATGGAGACGAAAAACGCCGGATCGGCAAATACATTCTGGAAATTCTTCAGGCCGATCCAGGGGCTGCCGAACATGCCCAGCTTGGCCATGTATTTTTTAAATGCCAGGGAAAGGCCGAAAATTGGGATATACGCGAAAATCGCGTACCAGACGATTCCCGGCAGAATCAGGATATATCTTTCTTTCTCCAGATAGATGCGTTTTCCGAGATGGGAAAGCCATTCACCGAAAGAACGCCTCGTTTTCGCAGGGCTTCCAGTCATACCTGTCTCCCCTTTTTTGATATTACCCGGGGCGGAAAACCGCCCCGGGTAGATGGTTGTTCCTCTAAAGGAGATGTGCCTGGATTACTTGCCGTTCAGCGAATCCAGCGCGGGCTGCACAAGGCCCTGCTGGGACTGAATCCAGTTGTTGTAGATTTCCACCAGGTTCTCTTCGCTGGTGGCGGTGGTCACCATGTTGGAGAACTCATTGGCGAAGAGGATGCTGTTGGCCCTGCGCAGCTCGTCAGTGCCGTTCATGTACAGGTTCCAGTCGGTCTCCACGAAGGTTTCCGGCGTGGATTCATCGGTGCGCAGCTTGTAGAGCAGCTTGGATTCGTCACGCAGATCTTTGCGGATGTTGGGGTTGTCCATGGCCAGGTCGTCCCACAGGATGACGGAACCCAGCACGTGGCCGAGGCTCGGATACTTCGCTTCGCCGATGCCGCCGCTCAGCGGGATCGGATCGGCGGGATCACGCAGGGAGATGATTTCTCCGTTCTCGTCACGGTCCCAGTCCTCGCCCTTCAGGCCCATTTCGGTGGCCGGATAGCCGTCCTCGCTGCAGGTCCACTCCATCAGGTCCATCCAGCGCTCGAAGACCGCGGGCTCAATGTCGGGCTTGAAGCAGACGGCGCCCCAGAAGTTGATCAGGTCTCTCTGGTGATAGTAGCCATCTACACCCAGCAGGTTCGCCATATGGAAGTCTTCGTATTCGTGCCCGGTGCGTTCTTTGAAGGTGAAGCGGTAGTTTTCCACGTCCGCCGTCTGGCCGCCCAGGTAGCTGACGCCCGCAGTGCCCAGGGTCTGGAACTTCTCCATATCCTTTTCATGGTCCAGCACGTAATATTCCTGATCCAGGATGCCTTCGCTGTAGGCCTTGTACCAGAGCTTCAGGCCTTCCAGGGTTTCGGGATCGGCAGCGCCCCACTGGTAGTTGCCGTCAGCATCCTTGTAGAAGGTCT
>CAZQAM010000016.1:0-10194 GCA_964591355.1 uncultured Oscillospiraceae bacterium | reverse complement strand
GTTCCTTGATCAGTTTGCAGATCTCGATGACTTCGGGGATGGTGTAGGAATGCTTGACTTCCTTGCCTACAGCCTTGATCCAGTCAGACCGCATCCACAGGCACCAGTGGTTGGCCAGCGGAATGCCGGGCAGGTTGTAGTAGAAGCGGGCACGGGGGATGAAGTAGGTGCCGCCGTAGAGCTCTTCCAGCACAGGGCCCAGAGAGGTCTTGCTGTACACGTCGGCGACGCCGGGCCAGCGCTCTTTCCAGTCATCGGGCAGGCGATAGAGCAGGCCCTGGTTCACGATGTCGGTGGCCTCGGTGGCGGTGGTGTCACCGAAATTGTAGATGGCCACGTCCGTCATGTCCTGGGCTTTGATCCAGGTCACAAGGCTGCTGTGCCAGTCGTTCCAGCTGACGTTGGTGCCCTGGAAGTCAATGTTGAATTTGTCCAGGATCCAGCGGCTGTAGCCGTCGCCGTTCGGCGCGTTGTAGTCAAAACCGGCAACGACCTGCGGGCAGGTGTAGGTGATGGTGACTCTGTCGTACTGTTTTTCTTCCGCGGATGCGATGCCGAGCATGCCGACCGCCAGAAGGAGCGCCAGGGCCAAAGATACGATGCGTTTCATTAGGGTACCTCCTTAAGATTTTTTTATAAGCCATCCGGCTTAGATTCAGGAAAATGCTGGATGCTGTCTGAATACACTACACCTGTCAGCACAGGAATTCTATGAGATTTCATATGAAACATGATCACAAAATACGCCGGCAACGAAAAACAACAGGCCAACCGTCTGCAGATTTTATTCAGAAATATTTCAGCTGCTCACCCCGAAAGGCCCGGAATGAAACCTGGACTAAATATAGCATACCTGCATACCGGTGTCAAGGCACTTTTGCAGGTGCGCAAGAATTGAGAAAAAAGCTCCTCTTTTGTGTTGCTTTTGCCGCAATTCAACGCAGGCCCTGCAGCGGGATACAAAAAAACCGGCATTCTGCCGGTTTTTATTTCCCGTAGCCGTTATCCAGCAGCCATTGGAACAGCTGCCGGGCGATGGGTGCGGCCACGCTGCCGCCGCCGCCGGCATCCTCCACCACCACGGCCAGGGCATAGGGGGATGCCGCTTCATCCAGGAATCCCACGAACCAGGCGTTGGTGTTTTCCTGGCTGTCCAGTTCAGCTGAGCCGGTTTTCCCGCAGACTTTGACGCCGGGGATCCGGGCCGCCGTGCCGGTGCCGCCGGTCACCGCGGCGCGCATATATTCCTTGAGCTCCGCTGCCCTTTCTTCCGTCAGGGGCCGGCGGTAAACCTTCGAGGAAAATTCCGCCCGCCGGGCGCCGTTCTGCCCCTCAGCCCTGAAAAGCATCCGGGGCTCCATCATGACGCCTTTATTGGCCACAGCGGAAGCGATCATGCACATGTGCAGCGGGCTGACCTGCAGCGCGCTTTGCCCCGCGCCGGTCCAGGCGATTTCGCCCTGGGTTCGGTTGGCAGTGGGATAGGAGGAGTTTTCCACGATCAGGTCCCGGAAGAGGAAATTCTCATTGAAGCCAAAATCTTCCGCTGTTTTTTTCAGCTTCTGATCCCCGATATCCAGGGCCACCGTGGCGAAGGTATTGTTGCAGCTGACCTGGAAGGCCCGCAGCAGCGTCAGTTCGCCGTGGCGGGTGATTTTGTTTTCCTCCAGATTGGTGCCGGCGTCGGTGATCCGGCGTTCGCCCAGCTCCATCACGCCGTCGCAGCGGAAGGCCCGGGTGGCGTAATCCTCCATATTCTCCATGGCGGAGGCTGCGGTGACGATTTTGAAGGTGGAGCCGGGGGCGTTGAGGCCGTCGATGGCCCGGTTGATTTCCGGCTTCATGGCCGGGTTGGGAAGCGTTTCGGCCTGGGGATCGAAATTGGGGAAGGACTGCTCGGTGAGCACTTCGCCGGTCTGGTAATTCATCACCACGACGGCCCCGGCCTTGCCTTCCGGGAACAGAGTGGAAGCATAGGAAACCAGACGGCTGTCCACGGTGATGCGCACGTTGTCGCCCTTCCGGGGGGCCCCGGAAAAAATACAGGCCAGCCTTTCCCGCAGCGTCATATTGAACCCGTAGAGATAGGCGCCCAGCATTCGGTCCATGGATTTGGTCACATAGCCCCGTCGGTCGCCGGTGATGTGCACGGCGGCTGCCCGAAGCTGCGGGTCGGCGTGATAGGTGCGCACATAGGCTTTCTGCTCCGCCGAGCCGTCGGAAGCGTCTGTGACGGTTTCCGACGTGGTGGCCAGCAGCACGCCGTTGCGGTCGAGGAGATCTCCCGCCAGCACGTTTTTGCGCTGCTCCTGGGCGTAGGTGTTCTTGGAGGCGGACAGAAGGCGGCTGTTGTTGGCGGCAATGTAGTAAACGCCGTAAAAAATCAGCATCGCAAAGAGCAGGCACATGCCAAAGAGCACCCGCCGGGCGTTTTTTCTGATCTGCTTCATGGCCCGTTCCCTCCCTGCATGGCCAATGCGCGGTCCTCCCGGACGCCGGCCTCATTCGCGCTGGCCACGCCCTGCAAAAGGCCGATCACGCACAGGCTGGAAATCAGCGAGGTGCCGCCGGAGCTGATGAAGGGGAGCGTGACGCCGGTCAGGGGAATCAATTTGATATTGCCGCCGATGATCACAAAGGTCTGCAGCCCGATCAGCGCGGCGCAGCCCACCGAAAGCAGCGCGTGAAACACTGTGCGGGACCGCCTCGCGATCATGATGGCGCGGATGATGATGAACAGGTACATCATCAGCACAATGATCCCGAATACCGCGCCGAATTCATGGAGAATCACGGGAAAAATGAAATCATTGTAGGCGTAGGGGATGCTGGTATCTGCGTTGCCCAGGCCAAGCCCCACGCCCCACAGCCCGCCGTTTGCGATGGCGATCAGGCTCATGATCAGCTGGTACCCGGCCCGGTCGGGATCCTTCCAGGGATCCTGCCAGACGCTGAAGCGATTGCCGACGTACTGGAATTTATCGGCGAATTTGGTGATGCCCAGGGCGGGCAGCACGAAATAAGCCGCCGCCAGCGCCGCCAGAGGGACCGCGACGCAAAGGACCAGCGTTCTCATTTTGCCGGTCATGGTATACAGCATCAGCACCGCGACGCCGTAGTACACCATGGCGGTGCCCAGATCCGCCTGCAGGATCAGCATGCCCAGGCAGGCGAGGACAAACACCAGGGCAGTCACGTTTCGCCGGCGGGAGAGCAGATAGGAAAGGCTCACCACCAGCGAAAGCTTGGTGATCTCGCTGGGCTGAAACTGGATGCTGCCGATCTTCACCCAGTTGGTGGCGCCGTTGATGGCGTGGCCGAAAATCAGGGGCAGCATCAGGAACACAAGGCCGCCGCCCATCAAAAGCGGGATCAGTTTGTTCCATTTTTTGATATAGCGCACCAGCAGGATGCACAGCAGCATGGCGCCTACGCCCATGCCGTAAAACACCGCCTGATCCAGCCCGCGCTTGGGGTCGATATAATACAGGACCAGCACGCTCAGGGCGCACAGGAAATTGGTGAGGGACAAAAGCAGCTTGTCTGCCGGGAACAGTTTGGGGATCAGCGCGGTGCTGATGAAAATGATGGCGGGCACCACCAGGCACAAAAGGAAGCTCTGCCAGGAGCCGTCCTTGACCGCCAGCATCAGAAAGCCCGCGAAAAAGAACACCATGGTGGCGCTGAGCATGGCGTTGGCCGGTTCGGAGGGGCGGAAATGTTTTTTCTGATCGCTGTGTTTCATAAGCGGCCTCTCCTTCTGCGGCGGGGCACCGGGCTTTCATAGGGCAGCGCTTCGTCGTTTTCTTCCCCGTCATCCGGCATGCCGGGCCGGTTTTCTGCTTCCTGGGCCTGCCGGAGATCTTCCATGGAATAAGCGTACTGCCAGGTCATCTGTCCGTCTTCGGTATAATGGCCGTCATATTCATTGGGAGGCGTCGCCTGCCCCTGCGGTATGTATCCTATGACAGGCACGCCGGCAGCATCCTGCTGCCAGGCTTCTTCCTCCTCATCGGCGCCGGCGGCCGGATCGGGAAATTCAAAGGGCGGGGGCAATTCGGCACCCGCGGGGAAAACGCTCTCCTGCGCTTCATCGTCAGCGCCGGGCACGGCATCAGGCATGGCATCCTGCTGATAGGGCACGGGAGGCGGCACATTCAGCCCGGCGAAAAGCCGGATCCGCAGCGCGGCCTGGCCCAGCTGCAGCTGGGTGCCGTGAAAGGCATAGGCGGGGGACTGCAGGGGGACTCCGCCCATCAACGTATTGCCCCGGCGGGCGGGGGTGATCAGAACGCCCTTTCCTTCCTCAAAGGCAAACCGCACGTGATGGCGCATCACCCCTGTGCCCCGCACGTGAATATCGCATTCATGGGAAGCGCCCATATCGCCTTCCCGGGGCAGGGGCTGGCTTTTGCCGCTGCGCAGATCCACGATTTCGCCAACCAGGCCGGCGTCCGGCAGGGCGCGCATTTCCCGGCGGTAATTTTTCGCGTCCCTTCGCATCCACCGGTAGGCGCGCAGGAGGACCAGCGCGCCGATCAATACAAAGACGTAACGCATCAGCAGCGCCAGCAGTTCGTAAACCCCGTTGGCCATGCGCTACGCCCCCTTCCGGATGATCCTGATTCTTCACTGCTAATTATAACATAAGCCCCGCCGCTTCGTCCATACGGCGGGGCCGAAAACTGCATTTTGCACCTGAAAAGGAGGCCGGTTCACCGGTAATACCGCCCGCTGGGCTTCACGGCCTTCACTTTGCGCCTGGCTTTGATGAAGCGGATCAGCCTGCGCATCAGGCGGATGAAAAGGATGATGGCTGTGACGGGCAGGATCAGGTAGAGGAAGACCAGTTCAAAGGTGATGCGGGGGAAAGGATTGGGGTCATTTTCCGCCGCGGCAATGATCTGCTCGATGGAGGGGGCCAATTGCTCCCGGGCCGCGATGGAGCGTGAAGCCACCATATCGTACACCACCGGCGCGCCGTCCTCTGTATAGAAGGTCAGGGTGCCCATCACTTCGCCTTCGGTGATGGGCGCCTTGAATTCCCGGGTGAACTCGGTGACGGTCAGGGAGGGGAAATTCTGCACCCAGTATTCCATTTCCTCTCTGGTCATGACGATCAGATCCCGCCCGGTGGACTGGGAGGAGGGGGACAGATTCAGCGTCAGGCGGCCCACCTGCTCATCCTCCAGGTCAAAGCCCCTTATGTCCACTACCCGGGGGTTCCGGTCGTAGATTTCCTTGATGCTGGTGCTCAGGAACTGGGAGAAGCCGTAGTCCATCAGCTTTCTCGCGTCGGCGTAGCGGCTGCCGTCGCTGGTGGCGTTGAATACGACGGCAATCAGGTTGATGCCGTCCCGGGTGGCGGAGGCCACCAGACAGTTGCCGGCGGCGGTGGTGGTGCCGGTTTTGATGCCGGTGCTGCCCTCGTAATAGCGGGACTGCCTGTCCTTGTTTTCGGGCATGGCCACGAAATGATTGCGGTTTTCAATGGTGCGGCTGCGGTAAATGTTATCCCGGGGCAGGATATGGCTGGGGGACGCCACGATTTCCCGGACGGTCTCATTCTGCATTGCCACCCGGCTGAGAATGGCCATATCCCGGGCGGTGGTGAAATGCAGGTCGTCGTGGAGGCCGTTTGCGTTGACAAAGTGGGTGTTGGTGCAGCCCAGGGAATAGGCGGCGGAATTCATCAGGTTCACAAAGTTTTCCCGGCTGCCGCCCAGGCCCTCGGCGATGGCATTGGCCGCGTCGTTGCCGGAGGGCAGCATGGCGGCGTAGCACAGATCGATCAGGGCCACTTCTTCCCCCGCCGCCAGTTTGGCGCTGGATTCGTCCGGCGCCAGGTTCACCGCCTCCTGGCTCACGGTAATGATCTGGTCCGGCTGGCCCAGGGTCAGCGCCAGCCAGACGGTGAGTATTTTGGTGGTGGAGGCCGGGTACATGGGCGTATCCGGGGCTTTTTCGAAAATGACCTTGCCGGAATCGGCCTCGATGAGGATGGCGGAGGAAGCGGTCAGGTGCCCTGCCTCCAGAATCTCGGGGTAAAGAGGATCGTAATCGTCCGCAAGGGCCCGCAGCGGCAGCAGGGCCGATACGGCAAACAGGACTGCCAGCAGCAGCCCCAACAGCCCGATTCCCCTCCGTCGCATCATTGGCCCTCCTGCGCCCGCTCAGCGAAAGCGCATCTTTTATTATATCACAGCAGTCAGGCTTTGTACAGCAAGGGGGTCATTCCTCCTGCCGGTACGTTTTCGGGCCGGATTCGTACAGATTCCCGCCATGGGCGTCCATCAGCACCACGGCGGGGAAATCCTTTACCGTGAAGCGATGGATAGCTTCGGTGCCCAGATCGGGGTACGCCAGCACTTCCGTATGGGTGATGCACCGGGCAATCAGCGCCGCGGCGCCGCCCACGGCGCCCAAATAGACCGCGCCGCAGGCCTTCATGGCTTCCCGCACGGCGTCGGACCGGCGGCCCTTGCCGATCATGCAGTTGAGGCCCAATTGCAGCAGGGGCGGGGTATAATCGTCCATGCGGTAGCTGGTGGTGGGCCCGGCGGAGCCGCAGGCATGGCCCGGAGCGGCGGGGGCGGGGCCCACATAGTAAATGGCCTGGCCTTTCACGTCCACCGGCAGGGGCTTGCCCTCCTGCAAAAGGGCGATCAGCCGCTTGTGGGCGGCGTCCCGGCCGGTGAGCATTTCTCCCGTCAATGTCACGGTATCCCCGGCCCGGAGCATCTGCACGGTTTCTTCCGATAAAGGCAGCTGCAGGGAATAGGATGCCATTTTTTACCTCCTTCGCTTCTTACAGCGTGATTTCCCCGTGGCGGGACGCGTGGCAGCAGATATTCACCGCCACCGGCAGCCCGGCGATGTGGGTGGGGGCGGAAGCGATATGCACCGCCAGCGCCGTGGTGCGCCCTCCGATGCCGGCGGGGCCGATGCCCAGACGGTTGATGCCCTCCATGATTTCCTTTTCCAATTGTGCATAACGGGGATCGGGATGCTTTTCATCCAGGGGGCGGGCGGTCATGCGCTTGGCCATCAGCGCCGCGGATTCAAAATCCCCGCCGATGCCCACGCCCACAATGATGGGCGGGCAGGGGTTGGGCCCGGCTTTTTCCGCGCAGCCGATCACGAAATCCCGGACGCCTTCCACGCCCTGGGAGGGCGACAGCATCTTCACCGCGCTCATGTTTTCGCTGCCAAACCCCTTGGCCAGGGCCAGGATGCGGATCTTTTCTCCCGGCACAAAGCGCAGGTGAATCACAGCGGGGGTATTGTCTCCGGTGTTTTTCCGGTCAAAGAGGGGATCCTGCACAATGGATTTGCGCAGGGATCCGTCCCGGTACGCGGCCCGGACCCCCGATTGCACCGCTTCCTCAAAATCGCCGCCGGTGATATGCGCGTCCTGGCCCCATTCGACGAACAGGACCGCCATGCCGGTATCCTGGCAGATGGCGATTTGATCCTCCCGGGCGATGCGGTAATTCTCGCACAGCTGGCACAGCACGTTTTTCCCGATGGGGGAGGGCTCGGTCTGCGCGGCGGCGGCCACGGCGTTTTCGATGTCGGCGCCGATTTCATAATTGATTTTCAGGAACAGGCGACGCACCGCGCCTGTGATTTCGGATGCAGGGATCTCTCTCATGGTGCTGTCCTTTCTTACGGCAGGATGACTGGGCTTTGCCGGTAGGTTTTTCCCCGGGGCAGGCCGGATAGAACCGGCCAGAAATCGTCTGCCCGGGCGTCCAATGCGGCGCTTTCTTCCCGGGCCGGGCGGGAATAGAGGGGGAAGCCGCTTTTCTGCATCCGGCGAAGCAGGGGCCGGGCGCTTTCCCGGAAGCCCAGGATGCGGGCGGACGCCGGAAGCGGCGGCAGATCATCCCTTGTGACGCCCATCACGCCATGGCACAGCGCCCGGCTGATGCGCCCGTAAGTGTAGCGGCGGGTCTTGACGCGCCGGATGAGTTCTTCCCGTGTAACAGCGGTTTCCGCCGCCCGGAGAATACGCATTTCCAGCCCTTCCTCCACCCCGGGCCATTGGGCGATTTGTTCGGGGGAACACTGAAGCAGCGTGTGCCGCAGCGGCAGATCAAAGCTTTCCGGCCGGCACAGGCCTTCCAGCACGGCTTTCCTCAGGACGGGCAGGGCATCGGGGGGCACGGCCGCCTGAACACCCTGCCAGTCCCCCCGCAGCAGCGCGCCCCGCAGCGCCGTGGCGGAAGGCAAAGACTGCAGTTCCGCCGCGTGATATGCCTGCTTTCGCAGGATGGGCGCCGGAAGAATGGGGCTGCGCAGGCGGATCAGCGCCCGCAGATACGCCAGGGCCAGGGCCGTGTTGGGGGCGTCCAGCATGCCGGCAGGAATGCCCAGCCGCCCTTCGAGGGCCTTTCCCTGGGCGGCGGCGAAGGACAGGCCGCTGTCCAGATGCGTTTGCAGGATGCTGGCGAACCATTCATCCGGCGCTTCCAGCATGCCGGCTGCGGACCGCAGCAGGGACAGATCCTCCGTTTCGCAGCCGAAGGACAGATGGGTGACGCAGCGAAGGCTGTTCAGAATATGCACCCCGCCCAGGGCGAAAAACTCCGCTTCCCGCACGGAAAAAGCATAGGGCAGTTGCAGCACGATGTCCGCCCCGCAGCGCAGGGCCATTTCCGCCCGGGCGTGCGGGGGCAGCAGCGCCGGCATGCCGCGCTGGGTGAAGCTGCCGCTCATGACCGCGATCACGTGATCTGCTCCGGTCTTTTCCCGGGCCAAACGCAGGTGCCTTTCATGGCCCCGGTGGAAGGGATCGTATTCCGCGATCACGCCGCATACAGCCATGAAACACACCTCCTTTTTTATGTTGTTTCCATTATATATCGCATGCACCGGATCCCGCAAGGGGCACGTCTGACAAAATATTTCAGAATCATGAAGAAATCATGTCGATTTTGTCATTCGGTTGACAAACAAGGGCCCGGGGCATATACTGAGAAAAACTGAGAAAACAGGGGGTGACAGACAATGGGCGACGGCGAGAGATGCCAGATGAGCGAAGGCGTGCCGCGATCGTGGCGGCTGCGCTCATTGGCGCTGCCCTTCTGATCATACAACGGTGAACCATCGTTCTCTCCTGCATCGCTGAACGTCGTATCGCAGTCACGGAAACCGTGATGCGCAAGGAACCAGGCCGCTGCGAAAAGAGGGTTTTTTTGCGTGTGGCTGAAGCCGGAATACGGGTTCAAAATGAAAAGAGAGAAGGTGACCCCCATGGAATGGGAAGCCATTGAAAAAAGGCTCAATACTTTATTGGAAAATGGCCGCCACGGCGAGCTGCGCGGGGCCATGATGATGCTCAACGAGGTGGATATCGCCCAGTACATGGAAACCCTGGACAAGGATAAACTGCTCCTTATGTTCCGCATCCTGCCCAAGGATATTTCCGCCGATGTATTCAGCTACATGTCCGCCGAGCAGAAGCAGACCCTGGTGGAGTCCATCGGCGACAATGAAATCCGCGCCCTGATCGACGATATGTTCCTGGACGACGCGGTGGATTTCCTGGAGGAGCTGCCGGCCAGCGTGGTCAAGCGGGTGCTGCAGACGGCGGATCCCGAAAAGCGCAACCTGATCAATCAGTTCCTGCGCTATCCAGAGAATTCCGCCGGTTCCCTGATGACCATCGAATATCTGGAATTCCACGAGCAGGATACCGTCCGCCAGGCTATGGAAATCATCCGCAAGGAAGGCCTGGACAAGGAAACCATTTATACCCTCTATATCATCGATGCCGCCCGTCGCCTGATCGGCACCCTGCCG
Source organism: uncultured Oscillospiraceae bacterium (assembly GCA_964591355.1). GTDB lineage: Bacteria > Bacillota > Clostridia > Christensenellales > Aristaeellaceae > RUG563. Next base: position 387 of record CAZQAM010000016.1, on the reverse strand, counting down.
CTGAGGAAGATGATCCTGGCGTCGGAGGATGCCGTCCTTTCCACGCTGATGGACCGCAATCCCGTGTCCGTCTACACCACGGATGACCAGGAAAAGGTCGCCGAGCTGGTGCGCCATTACGACCTGTACGCCATCCCCGTGGTGGATAAGGAAGACAGGCTGGTGGGCATCATCACCGCGGACGACATCATGGACGTCATCGAAGAAGAGACCACGGAAGACTTCGAAAAGATGGCCGCCCTGACGCCTTCCGATGATGAATACCTGAAAACCACGCCCTTTAAACTGGCTATGAACCGCATCCCCTGGCTGCTGGTGATGGCCATCATCGCCATTTTCACCAGATCGGAAGAGCGTCGTGTAGGGAAAGAGTGTAGGATAGGGTGT
>CAZQAM010000015.1:7914-11727 GCA_964591355.1 uncultured Oscillospiraceae bacterium | reverse complement strand
CTCCTTCTTCAATATCCAGCGCCACATCCTTGAGAATGTGCGCTTTTTCTTCACCCATTTGATAATACTTATTGATATGATCCATGTGAAAGAACGTGCTTTCGCTCACCGCTGACCACCGCCGTTTCCGCCATTGTTGCTGTTGCCGCCTGGCATCGAGGGCCTGTCTCCACTGTTTCCGCCCGGCATATTGCCTCCGGGACCGCCCTGGCTGCCGCTCTGATTCCCGCCGGGGCCGCCCTGACCGCCCATCATCTGCTGCCCGCCAAACAGGCTGGCCAACAGGCTGCCGCTGGAAGAGGTTTCCGTGGTTTCCGCAACGGCATATACCGTATCGCCGTTTTGTAAACCCGAAGTGATTTCCACATAATTGCCGTTGCTGACACCGGTTTTCACATAAGTCTGTTCCATAGTGCCGTCGGCGGCCTGAGTATAATCGAAGGCCTGATTGGTTCCGTCAAAGCTCAGCGCATCTTCTTTCAGAATGACCACATTACTGGCTTCCTCCTGGGGAATGGTCACAGTGACCTGCATGCCGGGGTACACGCCCCCGTCCACATCCACATAGGCTGTAGCCGTGTAATACGCCACGGAGCCGGTGGAAGAGGATACATAGTTGATATCATCGATGGTGGATTCAAAGGTTTTTTCAGTAGCGGTGGTGGTCACGTTCACCGCGTCGCCCACCTGCACATCGGAAATATCATATTCATCCACACGGATGTTCACCTTCATGTGGCTGAAATCCACCACCTGAACCAGCGTATCGCCGGCAGACACTTTATCGTCTGCGCTCACGGGCAATTGGTTCACCCGGCCGTCAAATTCGGCTTTGATGATCGTGCCGTTGGCCAGGCGCATCAGGGTATCTCCCTCCTTCACATCTGCGCCTTTTTCCACGCTGACACTGCGCACGGTGGTGGCGGAAGAGGCGGTATAGGTGGCGCTGTCAATCGCCTGCAGTGTGCCGGAAAAGGACAGAGAATTGGAGATCGTGCCCACGGAAGCGGTGTATGCCTGATAGGTGACGGTATATTCCTGCTTGAGCCTGCTGTACGCAACAAACCCGAGCACTCCGATGAGCGCCAATACCAGCACCAGGGAAATGATCCGCTTGAGCAGCTTCTTCCTGCGTTTGTTCTGCTTTTTTTCTTTGGCGGCAGGCCGGGCTTCCTGCAGGACCTGATTTGCCTGAATGTCCATGACGTTCTCCTTTCCAATCGCAAAAGGTTGCATACTTGTCGGTACGTTGGGATCATACGGGAGAAACCTTAAAACAATCTTATATAATCCGGGGAATCTGTGAACGGACTGTAAACAAATCCTCCCTGCCATATCATGGCAGGGAGGAAGGATATACCGCTCTCAGGTGGGCAGATCGATCTGAACGCGAAAGACGTTTTCCTCTTCATAACTGATATGCAATTTGCCCTGGTGCATTTCCACAATACGCTTGACGGCCGCCAGGCCAATCCCAGAGCCTCCGGTTTTCTGCGTGCGGGCTGCGCTGCCTCGCACGAAACGGTTCGTCAATTCTTCCGGCGGCTGGGAGGGAAACTGGAACGCGGTATTCTCTAAAATCAGCCGCACTGCCTTCTTTTCCATCCCCGCGGAAAAATGGATCTCTCCTTCTTCCGGAGTGTACTGCACCGCATTGTCCATCAGCAAACGCAGCATCTGTCGCAAAGCCTCCTCGGTCCCGTGAATCGACAGGCCCTGATGGATGTCCGCGGATGCGCGGATCTTCTTTTGGCCCACCATTGTCTGGTATTCCTGCCATACTGCCCGGAATACAGGCTCTGCGTCTATCTTTTTCTTCAGCTTTTCCTCCTGACGCTCGTCCAGCCGGGCCATCATCACCAATTGCTGCACCAGCTTCTCCAGCCGGTCCATTTGGGCGTGAATGTTCGCACTCCATTTGGTTTTTCCTTGGGTCAATTCCAGCACATCCAAGTTGGCCCGTGCGATGGCAACAGGCGTTTTCAGATCGTGCCCCGCGTCAGTGATGAACTGTTTTTGCTTTTCCGCATTGCGGACGAAGGCGTCAGCCAGACGACCGGAAATCGGCAGCAGAATGATCAGCAGCATCCCGACCATCCCCAGAGCGACCATGCCTGCGCTGCGCAGCATCCGGTACTGGGAATACAGCTGGATGGATATATCCATCAGGATCATGCGGCAGGTGCCGTCGTCATTTTTGGCGATCTGGTATTTGTAGGAACCGATCTTGCCTTTTTCTTCACCCCTGGCAGCGATTTCCGCCACTTCCTGCTGTACGCTGACAGAGGCGTCTTCCATCATGCCCCGCTGAGAAAGCGCAAGCACTTCGCCCGCTTCGTTCAGGGTAATATCATAGAATCCGGAAGGATACTGCCGGGGCTTGAGCGTATAGCCGAACATGGGCGGCGCAGCGTCCTGGGAAAAGGGCGGGCGCTCTTCTTTGTCAGTGTTCAGTTGGGAAGCCAGAAAGCGATCCGTTTCCCTTTCCATCTGATAGTAGCTGTACAGCCAGATCCCGCCCACCGCCAGCATAAGCAGGATCACAAAGGAAAGCATGGCGCTCAGGATGATGCGCACACGATAATACCGCCTCATGCCTGATCCTCCAGCGCATAGCCGATGCCCCGCTTGGACAGGAGAACAGAATGGGCGCCTAACTGCTCCAGCTTCTTTCGCAGATAAGAAATGTGTACCCACACAGTTCCCTGTTCCACATCCGCGTCCATCCCCCAGACCCGATCCAGCAGGGTGTCGGCAGAAAAATAGATATGGGGATTCCGGATGAAGATTTCCATCAGCTGATATTCCCGACGGCTCAGTGGGCAGGTGCTACCACCGACGATTAGGGTGCAAGCATCCAGGTCCAGGGTCAGATCGGCAAAGCGGATCTGCGCACCGTGGTAGGTTTGCCCCCGCCTTGTCATGGTGTTGACCCGCGCCAGCATTTCCTCCAGGGCAAAGGGCTTGGTCAGATAATCATCGCTGCCGGCCTCAAAGCCCTGCACTTTGTCTCGTATTTCACCTTTGGCCGTCAGGATCATCACCGGCACATGGTTGCCTTCTTCCCGCAAGGTTTTGAGCACCGTCATGCCATCCAGGCCCGGCATCATCCAATCCAGGATCAGGCCGTCATATCGCTTTTGCCGGGCCTGCTCCAGGGCGTCCATCCCGTTGTCCACCCAATCGACGGTGTATTGATGGTAAGTCAAATAAGCCGTAACAGCATCCGCCATGGCGGATTCATCCTCAGCAAGCAGCAGCAGCATAAAAGCACCTCCCGGGATCCAATATACCGATCATTCGTGGACAGACTGTGAACGGCGTGTAAACAGCATGCGCGCTGCCGCTTTGCAGGTCATATGCGGCGTTCCTCCTGCCTGCTGCCAGGCCGGCGGCGCTCCTGTCTGTTCCGATCCTGCCTGCCCTGGCGAGCCCGCTGTCCGAGGGCAGCTTTCTGCTGCGCAGGCATTCTTCGCTGCTTTTCCTCCACCCGGGGAATCGGATGTGGATGAGACAGCGCATGTCTGCGCACAGGCGGAGGGGAAGCAGGCCTGGGAGGCGTATACAGTAGCGGCGGGCCTGGCAGCACCAGGCGTCGGATGGCGCCGGTGATGCGGTTTGCGACGCCGATGAGCCCCAGGGAAGATGCCACTTTGGACAAAAGTGACCCATCTGGAGTGAATACAGAGTCCACATTGCTTGTCAGAGCTGTACTGCCATAGCGGTCATAAATCGCGACGGCCATGCCGTATTCCGTCAGACATTGAGCCAAATAAACGGCTTGAATCTCGCTGAGAACGGGCAATGAGGGTG
>CAZQAM010000015.1:4503-7904 GCA_964591355.1 uncultured Oscillospiraceae bacterium | reverse complement strand
AACGGCCTGGGTCTCGCTGAGCAAACGGGCAATGAAGGTGGGCAGCTGGACGGTTAATTGAAAGGCGTCCGCTTCGGTATATCCGCACAGATCGGAGAGCAGGTGCGCCGCGTTCAGTTCATTGCAATCGCCTAAACTGACCAGCATGACGGCATATCCATCCCCTGTATAAATCACAGGCACAGCCGCACTGATGCTTGCTGCATTGTCGTTGGAGGAAGAAACTGCGGCACCGCAGGAGGAACAGAACCGTGCGCCGTCTGCAAGCAGCGCGCCACAGGAAGAACAATAAGCCATACGATAGCCTCCTTATTCATGAATTTATTGGTTCGCCCGCATCGAGCGGATCAACGCGTCGACAACAGCGGCGTCCACCAGTACAGGCATGCCGCCATCCACCGTCACCTGATACGAGGCGGCGTCATATTCCGAAAACAACAGCGTGGTTTCTGTGCCCTCCGTGTTGACGGCATGGATCGACAGCAGCTGATCACCATCTGACCCTTCATTCAGCCTTTCTTTTACTTTCAGCGCCATTACCTGCGCCCAAAGATTCTCTTTGAACGACTGCGTTTCCGCATCTTCTTCAGATGCAGTTTTTTCAATCTTATACGAACCTTTGCCGGTCATCAATTCCGCTGTTTGAAGGTCCGCATAGGACAGCGGTATCAGGTCGCTGAGGGCCAGCGTATCCCGGGAGGCAGACAGCAGGTTGTCTATCGCGTCGCTGTCCACGGAATATACCATAGCAGAGCCGGGCAGGCGGGCATAATAAGCCGTCGTGCCCTGCTGCGTGCCAAGCAGTATCACCCGCTCGGTATCGCCCGTCAAAGTCAGCGTAACCGCGGAGGTATCATCCAATTGCCATGCCGTCAGTTCCCCGCCATCCGCTGCAGCTGTGATCAGCTCATCCCAGACAATATCGTTAGCCTGCTGAATTAACGTCTCCATTTTCGTCTGATCCAAGGGCTGTTCGGTTGCTTCATCATACCAAAGCTGATTGGGATCAATGGTAATGCTTTTCTCTGCTTTCACGGCATGAAGCCCCGAACTGACACTAAGCGTGTGCACATTTTCAACGGAAGAAAGCTCCTCCAGCACAGCCAATTCAGTCCTCGTGTATTCAAAGATGGAGGAAAGAGAAGTATTGATCGTATAGACTTCGCCATCCTGGCCGGACAGCAAAAGGTAATACCCATCCGCAAAGGGCGTTGCATCTCCCTGCACATAGCTGGTTTCGCTGCCATCTGTCCAGGCGGCTGTCACTATAATGGCGGGCTCTGCCAATCCGTAATCTGAAAGCTCTTTGATATCCTCCAGCTTTCTTGTCCCCTGCAGAGAAAGCAATCGCTCCGCCAAGGCATTCAGGGTATCCTGCTGCACGGGCCAGGCCGGTTCCTCTGCCGGCATCCATTGCCCATCCTGCTTCACGAAGCTGAATGCCTCTTCTCCCTTCGTCCAGCGAAGGCTGGCTATCTCCGCATCCGTTTTATCCGTCAGGGCAAAGACTCCGGATGTTTCCGTGACGGATTCGGTCTGATTCATCTGCCGCACCGATACGTACCCGCCCAGCAGTATCGCCAGCGCCAGCACCAGCAGCATCATTTTTGTTCCTCTTTTCACCGCCGCTTCCTCCTTACGTAAATGACAACGCCCGTGCCGATCAAGGCCAGTGGAATCACACCGATCATGACGATGCTCCAGAAGCTGGACGAAGCTGCCGGAACGGTGAGCCGGGCTTCATCCAGGGATTTTGCACGGATGGCGATGCTGTCCTCCTGGCCGCCCATCCAGTTCAGGGCGTTTAGCAGCAGATTACTGTTGGCTCCGCCCACGGTGCGATCCACGTTGGCATTCAGCATGCTTCCAGAGGAGAACCACAGCAGCTTCCCTTTCTTTGCGCTGACCGCGCCCACGTGGAAGGGCCCGTCTGTATCGCTCTCTTCCTTTTCCGTGGTGGTCATATCCAGGGCAGATTGTTTGGCGTATGCCGTCCCGGATGTAGTGAGCAGCCAAGTAATGGACGCTTCAGTTCCTTCCATTTCGATAATCGGCTGTGCAATGGGCGTCAGAATATAATAGCCGCTTTCGATCAGTGATGAAGTGATCTCGTGGCTGGCGATTTCTGGCAAAAGATAGTGGGGATACCGGCTGACATACATATTGCGGTCCCCTTCAATGATCACGCCATTTTCGGCAGTCAGCCCCATGGCTTGCGTCATCTTCAGCAGGTTTGGCATGGCGCCAACGGCGATGTAATCCGTCAGCAGCACCACATTGCCGCCATTTTCCAGGTAAGAAATCAGCATTTCCGTCTCATCATCGCCCAGGTCGGACGCAGGGGCATGGATCAGCACGGCAGCTGCGTCCTCCGGCACCGCATCCAGCGTCAGCAGGGAAAGAGAAGCCGATTCCATGTTGTCCTGACAGATCATTTCGGTCACATCATCCGGTAACGCTTCCTCGCCGTGGCCGGCCAGCACATAGATTTGGGGCAGGTGATCGCTGGAAACATAGTGAATCGCGTTGGTCAGAGCATTCTCGCCGTTAAAGGAAGTGGTGGTATCATAGCTGTACGTATAATAATTCATGGAATAATCCGTTACGAAAATATCGTCATAACTGACCAAGCGGTATTTCCCCTCGCAGTCAACGATCACACTGTTCTGATAAAGCCGTGTCGATTCCAGGCCATATCCTTTCAGGAAAGTCGGCTGGGCATTGGGATCCACATTTTCCACCCGAATATGGCTGGAAAGCACTGCGTAACGCTGCAGGAGCCTGGTAACGGAGGCATCCTCACTGCCATTGCTGGCCAGCAGATACAGTGTCACATCCTTTTGCAGCGCACCGATGATCTGTTTGGTCTGATCGGACAGAATGTATAAGCCGCTGCCCGTCAGGTCGATCTGCGTCATTGTAACGGGCAGACTGCCCGCGATCAGATTCACCACCACGGCCATCACGATGACGATGACTGAGGCAAGGACGGACCAGCTGCCTGCGATGAACCGTTTCCCGAACTGTTTTTTCAGGTTCATGCGTTCCACCTCCTCTTTTCCATGCTCTGGGTGGTTAGAAACAGGCATACGCCGATCACGGAGAGGTAATAGACCACCGCCGTGAAATCAAAGATTCCATCCACGAAGGAATCGAATCGGTCAAAGATGCTGATGGCTTCCATCACGGAAGCGAACAGACCGGAAAAGAAGGAAGGTTTGGCACTGTACCATAAATAAATCCCGCCGCAGCCAAGCAGGGCTGTCAGTATACTGACGATCCAATTTTTTGCCAACATCTGCAAAACGGCAGCAAAAACTATCGCCACCGTCATCAGCGCAATCAGGGAAGCTGAAGCGTCGGTGGGAACGTAGCTGGCAAGACCACTCATAAAATACAGC
>CAZQAM010000015.1:0-4493 GCA_964591355.1 uncultured Oscillospiraceae bacterium | reverse complement strand
TATAAGGCAAGGATCAGGACAGGCAGGATCAGCACCGTTACCATACTCAGGTATTTTCCCACTGCCACGCTGGATAGGCGCACGGGCAGGGAATACAGCAATTGATCTGTTTTCTGCCTTTTCTCTTCTACCAGCGTTCGCATGGAAATAATAGGCACGGCAATCAAATAAATAAAAGAAATCGCCGATAAAGCGTATTCAAACTTTGCCGTATATCCGCTCAAATTGTAGACCATGCAATAGATCCCGGCAAAGATCAGCAGGAATGCCGCCAGTAGCCAGCCGATGATATTTTTGTAGTATGAAGCAACTTCCCGTTTCCAAACGGCCATCATGCCTGTTTCACCTCCCTCGGCGCCTGTTCTTCGGGTTCCTGCGTTTCGATCGCTCTGGTTTCCACAGCAGGGGCGTTGTCCTGGACCTGTCCTTCATCCTGCGTCAGTTCGAGGAACACATCTTCCAGGCTGGCCCGGACACTGTGCATCTCCAGCAGCGGCAGTTCTGCCTCGGAAAAAGCATGAAAGAGCGCTTCTCTGATATCGGCGTTTTCCACAGGCTTGATATCGGCCAGCACCGTGCCGTCCCCGCTTTCCTTCAGCATCTGATCTTCGATCAGCAAAATGCCGTCCAGCACTTCTGTTACGGCGTCCTGGCTTCCCTTGATCTCCAGATGCAGCGTGACCGCGCCTGCGAACAGTTTGGTCAGGTTTTCCGGCGTATCGCTGGCCACCAGCCTGCCGCCGGAAATGATCATAATAGCGTCGCAGACCGCCTGCACTTCGCTTAAAATATGGCTTGACAAGATGATGGTATGATCTTTCCCCAAGGCGCGGATCAAATCCCGGATCTCGATGATCTGTTTGGGGTCCAGCCCCACCGTGGGTTCATCCAGAATGATCACTTCCGGATTGCCCAGCAGCGCCTGGGCGATGCCGACCCGCTGCTTATATCCTTTGGACAGATTCTTGATCATTCTGTCCCTTACGTCCAGGATGCCGGTCTTTTCCATCACCTGTTCGATTTGCCCGCGTTGCTCGCTATGCGATATTCCCTTGGCTGAGGCAACAAAGCGCAGATACTCCGCCGGCGTCATATCGGTATACAGCGGCGGCTGCTCCGGCAGATAGCCGATCAGGCGCTTGGCCTGCATCGGTTCATCAGCGATGGAATGGCCGTCGATCCATACTTCCCCTTCCGTTGCGCCGAGGCAGCCGGTGATGATGTTCATGGTGGTGGATTTTCCTGCTCCGTTTGGCCCCAGGAAGCCATAAATCTTTCCCTTTTCAATGGTAAAGGACAGGTTGGATACCGCCGTATGCTTTCCGTACCGTTTCGTCAAATGCTTGACTTCAATCAAGAGAATCCCTCCTTCTATTCAATAGCGTGTATTTTCATATAGATTCGCTGCATGTCCAGATCCATTTGATAGATTCTTTCCGCTGCTTCCTGAAGCTGCTGCTGCAGGGACGGCGCCACGATGCCTCTTCCTTTATAGCGCATTTGGTGCTCCAGACTGGCCCAGCAATCCATGGCCATGGTACGCATCTGGATTTCCACAGGGGTCCAGCGCTTTTGTCCGGAAAAGTTTACCGGGATCCGGACCACCATGTGATAACTTCGATAGCCATTGGGCTTGGGCTGCTCGATATAATCCTTGATCCGCACCACTTCCACGTCGTCCTGTGCGGACAGCGTATCGGCGATCCAATAAATATCTTCGATATAGGAGCAAATGATCCGTACGCCGGCAATATCGAAAATCTCCGACAGCATGGTATTTTCCGAATTTTCCAACTTCCTGCGCAGCATCTTGTCCATAATGCTTTGAGGTTTTTTCAATCGTTGTTTGATGTGCTGAATGGGATTCCGAGTGCTTCGCAGTTCAAATTCATTGTTCAGGCTTTGAATCTTCAGCGTCACAATCTGAAGCGCGGTGCCATATCTCATTTCAATTTCCTGCCATTTCTCCATGGAACAAGGATACCCGGAGGGCAGGATGCCATCTTCCAATTGCAATCCATTTTCACCTTCTTTCCTGCCTGTCTTAAGAGCTTTCTTATCGTAATACGCCAACCTTATTCGTACCTTACGTATTCTCGGGAGAATATGAACAATCCGTGAATGATTCCCGCGGCGCAGACAAAAAGAGCTGTGTAAACCCGGCGCGAAAAAGTTTTGTTATTTTAAATTATTTTAAGGTTTGGGTCGTATGATCAGGCTGTCGGTGGAGAACCGTGCACATTCTCCCGCCGGCCGGAAAAGAAAAAATCGCTGCCGCAGCGCAGCGATGCCAGGAAAACACAATTTGGAAAGGAAGGAAGATCAATATGAAAAAACTGCTGATGATTCTTGCCGTTGTTTCTTTGATGGCTGTCAGTATCGGTGCATACGCCGAAGGAAACAGCCCGATGGGGTCCATGGGCGGGCAGCCGCCGCAAATGCAGGGCTCGCCCAACAGCCAGGCCCCGAATGGTCAGGAGCCCCGTGGACAAATGCCGAATGACCTGGGCCCCTGGGGCGAAAAGCCTGACAGCGCCCCCGAAAAACCTGTTGGCGAGAAACCCTCAGACGCGCCGGATGCTCCCCCTGATCTGAACGGTGAAAAGCCCGAAATGAACGGTCAGGGCCCTAACGGGCAGGCTCCTCATGGCCAGGCGCCCGGCGCGCCTCATGGTAAGGATGATTTTGAATCGCTGCTGAAAAGCAACGTGATCGATCAGACCACCTATGAAAACATCCGGAAATACATGCAGGAAAACACGTCGCCCCAGCCCCAGGATATGCCCGAGAAGCCTGCAAATAGCGAAACACCCGCCAATCAGCCGGAAGAAACGATGGAAGATGAGTTGTTGGAAAAGCTCAGGGATGCGGGCATTCTCACGGAAGAACAGTACTCCGCTATCTTGGCGGCCCGCAGCGTTTCCGCCGCTGAGTGATTATTGAAAGAACCGGGCATGACGCGCTTTCCTTCCTTATCCTCTCAGGTTGCAGAAAACGCGCGTCGTGCCCGTGTTCCCCTCCATGCCGTCCCTTATCCGGCATGGAAGTTTGTCAAAAAAGCAAGGAGATGAAGAAAATGAAGCATTCCGGAATTTATGGGCTTTTGATTCTTATTTTGGCCCTCATGATGATCACAGGATCAGCCCTGGCGGAAACAGTCATTAATCTTGATCAGGCAGAAAAACAGGTGCTGATCGAGGAAGCGGGCGTATATTCGTTGGCAGGCATGCTGAACGGGTCTGTATACGTAGATGCACATGAAGGCAATGTGACACTGATTCTGAATAACGCCTCCATTCAAAGCGGAGAAACGGCGGGGATCATTGCCCTCAGCGGCGATTCACTGACGATCCGCCTGGCTGATGGCACAGAGAATACCGTTGCTGACGGCGGCAGCGATGAAAACTATGATGCTGCCATCTACAGCGCTGTCCCCCTGTTTTTTGACGGCAGTGGCTCATTGACTGTGCTGGGCAACAATCAGGAAGGCATCAGCACAGAAGATGCCGACCTGACGTTTGTCGATGGCGTTTATACGGTGATCTCTCAAGACGATGGCATCGGCGCAGGAGGCGGCAACGGCGGCATTCTTTCATTCCTGGGCGGGTCCTTCTACATCAATGCTTCTGGAGACGGCATCGATTCCAATGCCTCCATCCTGTTTGCCGGTGGCAATATCTATGTGGTCGGAAGCGCCAGGGGCGGCGATGCGGGCATTGATTCGGATGGCGGCTATACCATCACAGGCGGCAGCATCATCGCTCTGGGAACCGATATGCTGGAAACGCCGGCTGATGGGACCACCCAGTATACACTGGCTCTTTCTCTGGAGGATTCCATCGCGGAAGGCAGTCAAATTACCCTGCAAAGTGAAGATGGGTCCGATATTGTTTCTTTTACGGCGGATCAAGCTTTCTAAACACTGGTAATCAGCTCTGACCTTTTGCAGGAAGGCAATTACAGTTTGCTTGTAAACGGTGAAAGAATCAGCGTGGATGGACAAACAACCCTCAGTATAACGGCAGTCATCAATATCTGCGGCAGCGTTATGCCAACGGGCGAGGGCACTTTCCCAAGTGAACCTCCCGAAGGATTTCCCGGTGACGGCAGTATCCCGGAGCCGCCTGAAGGAATGCTCGGCAACGGCAATATGCCCAGTCCGCCCGAAGGAAGGCCTGATGACAACAGCTTTTCTCCACCGCCTGATGGAATGCTTCCTGAAGGCACGCACCCGCCTTTTGCTGATAATACACAAAATTGATTAGTAAAGTCTTTTTGAGTCAAAAAAAAAGCACAAAACCGCCTGATCGGATTGGATCAGGCGGCTTTGTGCTTTTGAACTTCCTACACTACGGTCTGTCGACATAAATCTTTCATTTAGTGCCTTATGACCATAAATGCAACGTTTCCCGGGTTTTCTGTTTCCGTTATTCGGACACCGGAATCAACCGGAGCCCGCCCGGAAACGGGGCGGCGCCAGCGGGATCACGCCC
>CAZQAM010000014.1:0-12620 GCA_964591355.1 uncultured Oscillospiraceae bacterium | reverse complement strand
CCTTTCTGTTTCCCCTGTGCGCTTTGCGCACAGGCCGCGCGGTTTTACCGCGCTGCCCGGGAGCGGGGGTATGCGTCAATGTTTCTTGTTGCGATTGCGGCTTTTACACGAAAAATGCTGCCCTCTTTGCTACTTTCTCGGGCTCCGAGAAAGTAGTCCCCGTCCGTTCTTCCCCGGTATGTCCGCCCTTTCTGGCTTTACCTGTTTTCTTCCTGCGCGCCGTCTTCTTTTCCAAGCAACCCCTGTACCTTTTCCATCAGCGGCACAGCGGCGCGCAGCATGCTTTCGGCGTCCAGATTTTTATCCCGGAAAAGGATGGCCGGATCCCGGGCGGCGGAAATCAGAAGCCGCCGGTCCGTCTGCGCCAGGGCGTGGACCATGCTTTCCGGATCGGTCAAAGCGTCGGGCGCCAGATGGAAGATGAGGGTGTTGGCCAGATAATTCACCCGGGTGACGCCCATCTGCCCGCACACGCCCCGAAGGTGGGCGATGTCGATCAGGTTCATCACTTCCCGAGGCGGATCGCCGAAGCGGTCGATCATTTCCTCGATCACATCTTCCCGGTCCTCTCCGCACCGGATCAGGGCGATGCGCTTGTACACTTCCATGCGCTGGCTGTCGCCCTTCACGTATTCCTGGGGCAGATAGGCGTCCACCTTGATTTCGATGCGGCATTCCACCCGCACCGCCGCCGGCTTTTCGCCCTGAGCGCCCCGGGCTTCCCTGACCGCTTCCTCGATGAGACGGCAGTACATGTCGTACCCCACCGCCGCCACATTGCCGCTCTGCTCCGGGCCGAAGATATTCCCGGCGCCCCGGATCTCCAGATCCCGCATGGCGATGCGGAAGCCGGAGCCGAAAGCGGTGAACTCCCGGATGGCAGAGAGGCGCTTCTGGGCGGTTTCGGAGAGCATCTTGTCCGGCCGCACGGTAAAATAGGCGTAGGCAGTCCGGGCGGAGCGGCCCACCCGGCCCCGCAATTGATACAGCTGGCTCAGGCCGAAGCGGTCGGCGTCGAAAACCACCAGGGTATTGGCCCGGGGCACGTCCAGGCCGTTTTCGATGATAGTGGAGCACAGAAGCACGTCGAATTTGCCGTCGTAGAAATCCAGCATCACGTCCTCCAGCAGATTTTCCTTCATCTGCCCGTGGGCCACGGCGACGCGGGCTTCCGGCACCAGGGCCCGGAGCCGGGCGGCAAAGCGATCAATGGTCTGCACCTGGTTATAGAGGAAATACACCTGGCCTTCCCGGGCGATTTCCCGCATGATGGCGTCCCGGATCACGGCGTCGTTGTAATCCAGCACGTAGGTCTGCACGGGATAGCGTTCCTCCGGCGGGGTCTCCAGCAGGCTCATGTCCCGGACCCCCACCATGGACATATGCAGCGTCCTTGGGATGGGCGTTGCGGACAGGGTGAGCACATCGACGGTGCGCTTCATATTCTTGATGGCTTCCTTGTGGGCCACGCCGAAGCGCTGCTCCTCATCCACGATCAGCAGCCCCAGATCCTTGAACCGCACATCCTTGGACAGCAGCCTGTGGGTACCCACCAAAATGTCGACTTTGCCTTCGGCGACTTTTTGCAGCGTTTCCTTCTGCATTTTGGCGCTGCGGAAGCGGGAAAGCACATCGATCTCCACCGGGAAATCGGCAAAGCGGCGCAGCATGGTGTAATAATGCTGCTGCACCAGGATGGTGGTGGGGGCCAGCAGCGCCACCTGCTTTCCATCCATCACGGCTTTCATGGCGGCCCGGAGGGCCACCTCGGTTTTGCCGTAGCCCACATCGCCGCACACCAGCCGGTCCATGTTGGCAGTGGATTCCATATCCTGCCGGATATCCGCCACCGCCTTTTCCTGGTCCGGGGTCAATTCATAGGGAAACGCGTCCTCAAACTGCCGCTGCCAGGGGGTGTCCGGGCCAAAAGCGTGGCCGGGGACGGCCTGCCTGTCGGCGTAGAGGCGCACCAGATCAAAGGCCAGCTTTTTCAGGCCCGCCTTGACCTTATTCTTCTGCTTTTCCCAGCTGCTGCCGCTGAGGGAATTGAGCACGGGGGGATGCTCCTGCCCGCCGATGAACTTCTGAACCCGGTCAAACTGATCGGTGGGCACGTACAATTTGTCGCTGCCCTGGTACTGGATCAGCAGGTAATCCCGGTAGGTGCCCTCGCTCTGCAGGCGCACCGTGCCCCGGAAAATGCCGATGCCGTGGGCCTCGTGGACCACGTAGTCCCCTTCCCGCAGGTCCGTGAAGGCCTCGATCTTCTCCCCGCTGCTCTGGCGCCGGCGGGTCCTGCGGTAGCCCGCGCCGAAAAGATCGCCGTCGGCAATGACGGCCAAATGACACTCCGCCATCACGAAGCCCCGGCTCAGGGGGACTGGCAGGATCCAGGGCGTGCCCGGGGAAAGCGTTTCCTCCGCGAAGCGGCCGGGAACGCCCATATCCTCCAGGGCGGCCTGCACCCGCCGGCCCCGGGCCTCGCCGCCGGAGAGGATCAGGGTCAGAAATCCCTGGGTATTCCACGCCGACAGATCGGCGGAGAGATCCTTGAAGCGGGAAACATACCGGGGCGCGTTCACCCCGGCGAAGCGCGCGATGCGGCCTGGTTTCAGGCCCCCCATGCCGTGGAGCAGATCCTGCAGAAGATGCACATCCATGCCCTGAAGGGCCTGGGCCGCTTCTTCCCAGGTGCGAAGCATCCCGCCCTGCTCCGGCACCGCCTCCTGCCTCTCCAGCGCCAGCTTGAAATCCTCCGCAAAGCCCCGAAGCCTGTCCTCGCACCGCTGCTTTGCCTTGTCCGGCTCCTCCAGCACAATGATGGGATCCTGCAAATATTCCCACAGCCAGGCGCAGGGCGCCTGCAGGGCGCCTGCCCACAGAGAGAGGGTGGGAGGCTGCAGCCCCGCTTCCAGCTGATCGGCGTCCCGGTACAGCCGGGCCACGCCGGTATCGTACACGCGGAAAGCGATTTCCCCGTCCTCCGGCGCTTCCGCCTCTTCCTCCTCAGGCAGGGGCGGAAGATCGGGAGACAGGGGATGATCGGGCAGGCGGTTCAATTGATTGCGGATCATCTGCCGCATCCGGGGAGCGTATTCCTCCGGCAGCAGCCATTCCACCGCGGGATAAAACACCGCCTCCTGCAGCCTTTCATGGCTGCGCTGGCTGATGGGATCAAAGGTGCGGAGGGAATCGATCTCGTTGTCGAAAAACTCCACCCGGGTGGCTTCCCCCTCCGCGGGGGAAAACACATCCACGATGGCGCCCCGCAGGGCGCACTGGCCCCGGCCCTCCACCATGTCCACCCGCTCGTAGCCCATGTTCACCAGGCGGGCAATCAATTCTTCCGGCTCCATGCGGCTGTCCTGATTCAAGGTCACCGCCCGGCGGCGGTATTCCTCCGGCGGCAGCATCCGGGTCAGCAGCCCTTCCGCCGACACGCACATCACCCGGATCGCCCCCGTGCCGGCCTGCTGCAAAACAGCCAGGCGGCGGAAGGCGTTTTCCCGGCTGGCGGTGCCCCGGGTGAAATTGATTTCGGGAGCGGGCAGCAGGGCCGCGCCGCCTCCCAGCCACTGAGCGCAGTCCTCCGCAGCCCGCATGGCCGCCTGCTCCGAAGGCGCCACGTACAAAATGGGCCGCTTGGCGGCAGATGCCAGCAGCGCGGCGTAGAAAGGCCGCTGGCCCTCCGCCATCTCGTAGAGGGCCGATACGCCCTTTGCCTGCGCGTCAAAGGCCTCCCGGAAGGAGGGGGAGGCCGTCAGGAATTCCAATACGTTATTCAGCATGGCGTTGATTGTAGCGGTTCATGGCAGTGTCGATCCCGTGCTCCGCCCAGCACAGGGCCGCGTCCGCGGCGGTCAGATAAGCGTCGAAGGCGATTTTGCGCTCCGTCTCCGTAGGGAACGTGGACAATACCCAGTCGGCCAGATCCCACGCCGGCGGCGGCATGCCCATGCCGATGCGCACCCTGGGAAAATCCCCCGTGGCGGTGCACTGCACGATGTGGCGCAGGCCGTTGTGGGTGCCGGGGCCGCCCTTGGGCCGGATGCGCACCTGGCCGAAGGGCAGGTCGACGTCGTCCACGATCAGAAGGATATCCCGGGGCTCCAGCTGATAGAAGGCCATCACATCCGACACAGTGAAGCCGCTGAGATTCATGAAGGTCTGCGGCTTGATCAGCGCGATTTTTTCCCCGCTGATGAAGGTCTCCCCCATAACGGCCTGAAACTTCAATTTTTTGATGGGGGTATCCAGCTTCTGGGAGAGGATGTCCATCACGTCGAATCCCGCGTTGTGCCGGGAATGCCTGTATTTTTCGCCCGGGTTGCCCAGGCCGATGATTGCTTTCATGCTCGTATCCTTTGCCGGGAGAATGGTGAGAGACGCCGGTGTCCGGCGCCGTTTATTCGATCCAGTCGGCGGGGCGCACGGTGAAGGGCTCTCCGTCCCGGATGTCGGAGAGCAGCATCAGCGCCTTTTCTCCCTCGATCAGGCGCTTTTTGGGGTTTTCCAGCGCCAGCACGAAGCACAGGCCCACCACCGACACGTTGAATTCCTTCATCAATTCCACCATGCCCCGGGCCGTGCCGCCGCCGCGCATGAAATCATCCACGATCAGCGCCTTTTGGCCTTCCTTCACCGCCCGGCGGGACAGAGCCATCGATTCAATGCTCCCGCTGCCCGACACGTAGGAAATATTCACCGCGCTGCCCTCGTAGACTTTCGTGGCCCGGCGGGCGATGATCAAAGGCACCCGCAGGGCCGACGCGGTCATCAGCGCCACGGGGATGCCCTTGGTTTCCATGGTCAATACAAAATCCGCCCCGCAGTCATAGTATTGGCTGGCGATGAGGGTGCCCATTCCCTGCACCAGCTGCGGCTCGGACAGAAGATCGGAAAAATACAGGTAGCCGCCGGGCAGCTGCCTTTCCTTTTCCCTGAGGCGCTGGCAGATCCCCTCAATGAACTGCCGGGAGGAGGAGCCCAGCCCCACGGTCCGGTAGCGCACGCCCCCCGCCGCGCCGGTGACCGTTTCCAATTTGCCCAGCCTGAAGCGCTGCATGGTCTCCTGCAAAATAGCCACGTCCTCGCTGACGGTGGATTTCGCGGTGAAGAACAGATCGCAGAAATATGACAGGGTGAAGATCTGGTTGGGCGACGCGGTCAGGATGGCCGTCATGGCCGCCAGCCGCTCGTTGCGCTTGATCTTTTCCATGGAAAATGCATCCTCCTTGGCCATTTTATGCCGGTGACGGCCTATTATACCACATAAATGCGAATATTAAAAGAGGGGGCCTGGAAAAATGTTCGGAAATTCTTTCGTTCTCCGATCACAGTTCCGGCACCGGCCGGCTGCATTCCGGCAATCTTTTGCTCCTTCAATCTTGTACACAGCGCCAAATCAGGGTATAATAACGTAGAATCCGGACGAAAAGGGGGAGGATCATGCGCAGGCGGCAGCTGCAGGAAGAACCCGCGGGCTCTTTTTCCCGCCGGGAATTGACGGCCTTGATCCTGCCTCTGATTCTCGAGCAGTTTCTGGCCGTGATGGTGGGCATGGCGGATACCGCCATGGTATCCGGCGTCAGCGGCAGCGCCGTGGCCGCCGTTTCCACGGTGGATACGGTGAATCTGCTGTTCATCCAATTGTTTTCCGCCATGAGCGCCGGCGGCGCCGTGGTGGCCGCCCAGTACCTGGGCAGGAAGGACAGGAAAAACGCCTGCGCCGCCGCCCGGCAGCTGATGATGGCCACCCTGTTCCTCTCTTCCCTGATCGCGCTGATCATCGCGGTTTTCCACCGGCAGGTCATTTCCCTCCTGGACAGCGGCAGCGACCCCGATACGGTGCGCCTGTCTGAAATCTATCTGCTGATCACCGCTTTTTCCTATCCCTTCCTGGGGGTGTACAACGGCGGGGTGGGCCTGCTCCGGGCCATGGGCAATTCCAAGGCCTCCATGTGGACCAGCGTGGCCATGAACATCATCAACATCGGCGGCAACGCCCTTTTGATCCATCCCTGCGGCCTGGGGGTGGCCGGGGCGGGCATTTCCACCCTGGTTTCCCGCATGGTGTCCGCCGCGGTGATCCTCTTTGTCATGTTCCACGACGCCATGCCCATCCATCTGGAAAAGCCCAGGCGGGGCAGCAACGCCTATAAGCCGGATTTCGCCATGATCCGGCGTATCCTGCGCATCGGCGTGCCCAACGGCCTGGAAAACAGCCTCTTCCAGGTGGGCAAGGTGCTCATCATGGGCATCATCACCACCTTCCCCACCGCCATCCGGGCGGCTAACGGCATCTGCAACAGCCTCTCCAGCGTCGTAAATATACCCGGCAGCGCCATCTGCCTGGCTTCCGTGGCGGTGGTGGGGCAATTGGTGGGCGCCGGCAAAAAGGAGGAAGCCCGGCGCTATTCCAAAAAGCTTCTGCTGCTCATGTATGCCAGCTTCCTGCCGCTGAACCTGCTTCTGTTCCTGCTGCCCGGGCCCTTCATGGCGCTGTTCTCCCTGGAAGCGGAAGGGGTGCCGGTGGCCATTGAAATCATGCGGCTCTACGCCCTGTGCTCCACCGCGGTCTGGTCGCTGTCCTTCGGCATGCCCAATTTCCTCCGGGCCGCGGGGGACGCCCGCTTCACCATGATGGTGTCCATCATCAGCATGCTGCTGCTGCGATTGGGCCTGAGCTACCTGCTGGTGTACGGCGCGGGGCTTTCCCTGCAGGGGGTCTGGATCGCCATGTACGCCGACTGGGTCGCCCGCGCCATCTGCTTCTGCGTCCGGTTCGCCGGCAGCAAATGGCTCAATAAAAAAGTGATCTGACGGCGGCACGGGCGCCGGGAGCCGGAAAGACACCCTCCCGGCAGCCCGGCCGATGAAAAAAAGCTTAACAAAATGTTACCTATATGTTATAATGAGAATGGTAACTTATTATTTTGCTGCGCACAAGGGGGCTTTGGCCGGATGGATTCCTACAAGCTGCTGATCACGGGGGGGATGCCCCTGATCGGGGAAACCTACGTTTCCGGCGGCAAGAACACATCGGTAGCGGTCATTGCAGCCACGCTGCTTTCCGACGAAGAATGCACCCTGGAAAACCTGCCCGACATTGAAGACGTGCATGTGCTGGTGGATATCCTGCGGGAGCTGGGCGCCCGGGTGCAGTATGACGCCCTCGCCCGGCGCATGACGGTGGATCCCCGGGGCGTGATCTCCTGCCAGGTATCCTACCGCCAGAGCCAGCGGATGCGGGCCAGCTATTATATGCTGGGGGCCCTGCTTGGCCGCTGCCACGAGGCGGAGGTGGGCTATCCCGGCGGCTGCTCCATCGGCGCCCGGCCGGTGGATCAGCATTTGAAAGCCTTCCGCGCCATGGGTGCGGAGGTGGAGGAGCGGGGGGCCATCATCACCGCCAAGGGCCGCCTCACCGGCGCGCCGGTGTACTTTGACCGCATCACTGTGGGCGGCACCATCAACGCCATGCTGGCCGCCGCCCGGGCTGAAGGCAATACGGTGCTCTACAACGCCGCCCGGGAGCCCCACGTGGTGGACCTGGCCAACTTTTTGAACTCCATGGGCTGCCGCGTCCGCGGCGCCGGCACCGACACCATCCGCATCACCGGTCAAAGCTACCTGCACGGCAGCGTGTACACCGTGATCCCGGACCAGATCGAAACCGGCACCCTGATGATCGCCGCCGCCGCCACCCGGGGCGACGTGGTGATCCGGGGCTGCATCCCGGCGCATATGGAATCCCTGACGGCCAAGCTGCTGGAAATGGGCGTGGCGGTCAGCGATATGGATGACGCCATCCGGGTGCGCACGGTGCGGGGGCACCGGGCCGTGAACGTGAAAACCCAGGAATATCCCGGCTTCCCCACCGATCTGCAGCAGCCCATGAGCGCGCTGCTCACCCGGGCCAACGGGGATTCCGTGGTCATCGAAACCATTTTCGAATCCCGCTTCAAGCACCTGAACGAAATGCAGCGCATGGGCGCCCGGGTGCGCATTCTGGATCAGACCGCCCTGATCGAGGGCGTGCCCGATCTCTACGGCGCGCCGGTAACGGCCACCGATCTGCGGGCCGGGGCAGCGCTGGTGATCGCCGGGCTCATGGCCAAGGGCGTCACGGAGATTTACGAGCCCGGCTATATCGAGCGGGGCTATGAGCATATGGAAGAAAAGCTGCGGGCGCTGGGAGCGGAGATCCGCCGGGAGCCCCTGGGGGACATCCCCTCCCCGACGTAAGAAAAAAGGGAGAAAAGAGCCGATTGAACGCTTTTGAAGTATTGGGCCTCACCGTGGAAGCGGACCAGCAGCAGGTGCGCCAGGCTTACCGCACCCGGGTGAAAGCCTGCCACCCCGATCAGTTCGCCGACCGGGAGCAGCAGAAAAAGGCCCAGGAGGAACTGATCCGGCTGAACCTGGCCTATGAGGAGGCCCTGCGCCTCTCCGCCGGACGCCAGGTGGGTTACCACGCGGTGCCGGTGGATCAGGCCAAGAATTTCGCCCGGAAGCTGATGGAGCAGGGGCGGTATGAATCAGCCCTGCTGCAGTTGGGCCGGGCCGAAAGCAAGGATGACGAATGGTACTTCCTTGAGGGCGAATTGCTCATGAACATGCGCCAGTTCTTTTCCGCCCATCAGGCGTACCGGGAGGCCATACGCTTATCGCCGGACAACAACGAATACCGCCGGGGCGCTCTGGAAGCGGCGCTGGCGGTGAAAAAGCATCAGCGCCTGGCTTACCGGGTCATCGACTGGGCGGACGGCATTCTGCATCCGCGAAAAAAAGTATAGAGGAAAGCGCCATGAATTTACCCAATAAGCTGACGATCCTGCGCATTCTCCTGATCCCGGTGTGCCTGCTTTTATGGGCCCTGGAGCAGCATGTGATGGCGGCGGCGGTGTTCGCCCTGGCGGCGGCCACCGATTTTTTGGATGGCTACATCGCCAGGCATCGCGGGCTGATCACGGTGTTTGGCAAGTTCGCTGACCCGGTAGCCGACAAGATCCTGGTGCTCACGGCCATGATTTTCCTCTGCGGCGACGGGTATCTCCCCGCCTGGGCGGTGTGCGTCGTGGCGGCCCGGGAACTGATGGTGGACGGGCTCCGCCTGGTGGCCGTGGGGAAAGGCAACGTGATCGCCGCCGGATGGCTGGGAAAAATCAAGACCAACCTGCAGTTCGCCTGCATCCTGGCCGCCATGCTGCTGGCCCGGGGACACGGGCTGGTGACGGCGCTGGCCATCCTGATGGCGGTGATGACGGTATGGAGCGGCGTCCAGTATTTCCTGGGCGCGAAGGACGTATTCAAAGAAGACAGGCAATGATAGAAATACCCAAGGAGGCAGAGGATTTTTATGGCAAAGGCGAAGGACACCAAGAAAGAAATGAACCTTGATACCACCCAGCAGGAAAAATTGCGGGCGCTGGAAGCCACGCTGTCCAGCATTGAAAAAGAATTCGGCAAAGGCACCGTAATGAAGCTGGGGGACAAAACCGCCATGCAGGTGGAAGCGGTGCCCACAGGCTGCCTGGATCTGGATATGGCGCTGGGGGTGGGGGGCATTCCCCGGGGCCGCATTGTGGAAGTGTTCGGCCCGGAATCCTCCGGCAAAACCACCGTGGCGCTGCATGTGGTGGCCCAGGTGCAGAAAATGGGCGGCGCCGCGGCCTTCATCGACGCCGAGCACGCCCTGGATCCCGCCTACGCGAAAAACCTGGGCGTGAATATTGACGAGCTCTACGTCAGCCAGCCCAACTGCGGCGAGGACGCGCTGGAGATCGCCGAAGCCCTTCTGCGCTCCGGCGCCATCGATATCGTGGTCATCGACTCGGTGGCCGCCCTGGTTCCCCGGGCTGAGATCGACGGCGAAATGGGCGATTCCTTCGTGGGCATCCAGGCCCGGCTCATGAGCCAGGCCATGCGCAAGCTCACCGGCGTGGTGGCCAAAACCAACGCCATCGCCCTGTTCATCAACCAGATCCGCGAAAAAGTGGGCGTGATGTACGGCAACCCCGAAACCACCCCCGGCGGCAGGGCCCTGAAATTCTATGCCTCCGTGCGGCTGGACGTGCGGCGCGGGGAGCAGTTGAAAAACGGCAGCGAGGTCATCGGCAACCGCACCAAGGTAAAGGTGGTGAAAAACAAGGTGGCGCCGCCTTTCCGGTCCTGCGAATTCGACCTGATCTACGGCCAGGGCATCAGCCGGGAGGGAAGCCTGCTGGATATGGCTGTGGCCAAGGACATCATTCAGAAGAGCGGCGCCTGGTTCTCCTATAACGACCAGCGCATCGGCCAGGGCCGGGACAATACCCGCCAATATTTGAAGGATCATCCCGAAGTGGCCGACGAGATCGAGGGCCTTCTCCGCCGGCAGATGACCGCCGCCGCCATCCCCGCCGCGGATGCCGACAACATCCCCGAAATGGATCCGGACGCCGAAGACCATGACGAAGCCTGACCCCCGGCAGCCCCACGAATGCGACCTGTGCCGGATCGAGCTCTCCCATGTGGGGGTCACGGCCGGGGCGGACGTGCTGGTTTCCGATATCAGCTTTCATATCCACTGCGGCCAGGTCACCGCGCTGGTGGGCCCCAACGGCGCGGGAAAAACCACCCTGCTGCAGGCCATCCTGGGCCAGAGGCCGCACAGCGGCACCATCCGCCATGTGGACGCCGAGGGCCACGATTTTCCTGCGCCCCGGATCGGCTATGTGCCCCAGCAATTGCCCTTTGACCGGGAAATGCCCCTGACGGTGTGCGATCTGGTTTCTTCCGCTTTGTCCCGGCGGCCGGTATGGGCAGGGATCAAAAAGCCCCTGCGGCAGCAGGTGCACAGGGTGCTGGAAGAAACCCAGGCCGCCAGCCTCATCGACAAACGCCTGGGGGCCCTCAGCGGCGGCGAAATGCAGCGGGTGCTGTTGGCCATGGCGCTGACGCCGCTGCCGGATCTGCTGGTATTGGATGAGCCGGTGTCCGGCGTGGATCAGAACGGGCTTTCCCTGTTTCTGCAGACGGTGTCCGCCCTTCGGGCGGAGCACCATATCGCCATTTTGATGGTGAGCCACGACTGGGAGCTGGTGCGCCGGTACGCGGACGTGGTGGTCCTGGTGCAGCAGACGGTGCTTCGGGCCGGCACGCCCCAGGAGGTCTTCTCCTCCCCGGAGTTTGACCGGGTTTTCCCCGGCGCCGTCAGCCGGGGCTGGGAAAAGGACGCTTCCGCCGGGGCGCAGTTCGTGCCCTGAAAAACTTACCGGGAGATGCAAAGCATGCCGCAGAATTCCTCCCTCCCGCAGCAGGCCATGGATTATTTCCTGCAGGGATACAACTGCAGCCAGGCCGTGGCCGCCGCCTTCGCGCCCAGGATGGGCCTGACCGCGCGGCAAGCCGCGAAAATCGTTTCCGCCCTGGGGGGCGGGCTGTGCCGCATGCGGGAAACCTGCGGCGCGGTGACAGGCGGCATGGCGGTGCTGGGCATGCTCGCGGGGTATGAGGATCCGGAAGACACGGAAGGCAAAAAGCAATTGTATGTCCGGGGCCAGCGGGTGATGCGTGCGTTCCGGGAGCTGCACGGCTCCCTTTCCTGCCGGGAAATCCTGCATCTTGCTCCCGGGGAATCCAGCGATCCCGTCCCGACCCCCCGCACAGCGGATTTTTACCGCACCCGGCCCTGCGCCCAGGTGATTTACGATCTGGCCCGGCTGCTGGAAGAAGAACTGAATGACCCCAAGAAAGGATGACCCCGTTGGATACGGTGTACCGGGTGATGGACGCGGTCCTGCCCTTTGAATGCTTCCGCCTGGGCTTTATGAAAAACGCCCTGCTGGCGCTGCTGCTCCTCACGCCGCTTCTGGCGCTGCTTGGCACCATGGCCGTGAACAGGCGCATGGCGTTTTTTTCGGATGCCCTGGGCCACAGCGCCCTGGCGGGGGTGGGCCTGGGCCTGCTGCTGGGGGTTCAAAACGAGCTGATCAGCATGATCGTGTTCGGCGTCCTCTGGGCCATCGCGATTTCCCGCATCAACCGGACCGGCGGGGCTTCCGCCGACACCATCATCAGCGTGTTTTCCTCCGCCGGCATCGCCGTGGGCTTGCTGATCCTCTCCCGCAACGGCAGCTTCGCCCGCTATTCCTCCCTGCTGGCGGGGGATGTGCTCTCCGTGCAGCCCCGGGATCTTTTGTGGCTGTTCATCGCCCTGCCCCTGGGCGTGGCCGCCTGGGCGCTTCTGTACAATCAGCTGCTGATCACCGCGGTGAACCCCGCCCTGGCCCAGAGCCGCGGGGTGAAAACCAAATGGATCGAGTACGCTTTCGCTGCCCTGCTGGCATCGGCGGTGATGCTCTCCATCCGGTGGGTGGGGGTGCTCCTCATCAACGCGCTGCTGATCCTGCCCGCCGCAGCCGCCCGCAATGTCTCCCGCACCGCGCGGCAGCACGCCCTGTTCAGCGTGCTCATCGGCCTCTTTTCCGGCGTGGCCGGGCTGGTGGCTGCCTATTACCTGGATACCGGCGTGGGCGCCGCCGTGGTATTGTGCGCTGCGGTGATCTACGCCGCTACCCTGCCGCTGCGGAAGCGGACGAGGTAAAGGCTTCTTGGGGCCTCCGCGGCCCCAAACC
>CAZQAM010000013.1:10889-12764 GCA_964591355.1 uncultured Oscillospiraceae bacterium | reverse complement strand
TTATTACTACCCCACAGTTCCCCCCCCCCCCGACTTATTCTGTGGGGTTTCGGGCCAAAAAATTTCTGGCTTATCCTCTAGAGGTTTCCCCCAGAAAAAGTCTTCTCTAAAAACAATATGATTCACCGGAAGCCGGGCTGTGCCATAGGATAAAAGCAGGGAATCCTTTTCCCTGCCATCAGCGGCGCCGGCCGCCGGGCGGCTGTCGCCGGCGGAGCGTGAAAACGTGTGAAACGCGGTGATGTATATTATGCCGATCTGGACCCCGTGATCGGCTCCGAGCAGGGCGGCATGCGCCCGGTGCTCATCATTCAAAACGATCTGGGCAACCGTTTCAGCCCCACGGTCATCATCCTGCCCCTGACCAGCAAAATCAACAAAACACCCCTGCGCACCCATGTGCCCCTGCTGCCGCCCCAGGGCGGCATCCGGAAGCCTTCCATCATTCTCTGCGAGCAGGTGCGCACCATCGAAAAATCCCGCCTGACGGTTTGCCTGGGAACGCTTTCCCCGGAAAAAATGGCGCTGGTGGAAAAAGCCCTGGCCGCCGCGGTTGGCGTGGAGGAAGAAGGGGCGGATGGCAGCCGGGAAGAAACCGCTTCCATGGAGGAAACCCCAAGGGATGAAACCAATGAACCCCCGGACTGCCCGGATCTGACTGTTTGATTCCAGCGAAGGCTTCAGCCTTCGCTTTTTATGGGCCACTTTTTATCAGCCGGAGGCAGGCGTCCAGCGCCCTTTCCCGGGGCTTGGGATAAAAATCCGGCCGCGTGCCGGTGACGGCATTCAGGCTGCCGTCGTCATTGGCCGCGGCGACAGTGCTGAACCGCGCCAGAAGGCCGGTATGGGGCAGGCGGATCACAAAAGGCCGGATGCCCCCGCCGTCTCCCCTCGTCGGCGTGCCTACCACAGTGGCCCAGCCGCTCTTTTTGCAGAAAGCGGCAAAGCTGTCAGCGGCGGAAAACACCGTCCCGTCAATCAGCAGCCACCGCCGGGCGGACGCCGGACATCGCGTCTCCTCCCCTGGTCCGGGCAGCTGCATGACATCCCGGATCCGGTGGGTCAGGCCCAGCTTTTCCACAAAAGACGGCGCGCCCCGGGCGGCCGGCCCTTCCAGGGCCTCCGCTTCCTCCTCCAGGCCGTACTGACGGTTCAGGGGAGACAGATTGAAATACAGCGTCCGGCTGTAGGAATATGAGCCGCCAAAGGGCGCGACGATATTTTCGACCCAATAATGGTCCGACCCGCCACCGTTGCCTGTGATGTCAAAAATGATGTGCCGCGCCTCCGGATACGTGTTCACCGCGTCCGCCACCAGCTCCCTGTCCCTTTCCACCAGGGCATGGCCGAAGGAGCGGAAATGAAAATACAGGATCTTTTCCTCCCCGTCATAGGCAATTTCCGCTTCCGGCAGGGCGGCGGAAGAAGCGG
This sequence comes from uncultured Oscillospiraceae bacterium, assembly GCA_964591355.1. Taxonomy (GTDB): domain Bacteria; phylum Bacillota; class Clostridia; order Christensenellales; family Aristaeellaceae; genus RUG563. Next base: position 11,333 of record CAZQAM010000013.1, on the reverse strand, counting down.
CGGGAGCGGGCTCCATCAGCGCGTAGGTATGGATCGTCTGAGGATCCCGCACCCACCTGGCTTCCACAGAACCGGCGGAAAAAACGCCCGTTTCCGTCAGCGCCGCATACTCCTGAAACATGGCTGGGCCCAGCATGCCCAGATGCGCCAGGTTGCCCATCCGGGCAGTCTGATCCCGGAGCACGTTCAGCAAATCCCCGGCGGAAGCGCAGCGCTTTTCCACCGTTTCCCTGCCTTCTCTTTGAAGGGCTGCCAGGCGGAGACCCGCCTCTTCCATCACGGGCAGAAAGGGATCGTTTTCCCGGAGGGCGCCCCAGAACGCGTCGTAATCCGCCAGAAGCTCCTGCAGGGAAAAATCGCTTTTCACCCCGGAAAATGCTTCCCGCGCCTCTCCCTGCGCGGCGCACAGCAGCATCCATGCCGCCAGCAGCATCGCCAGGCCTC
>CAZQAM010000013.1:6643-10879 GCA_964591355.1 uncultured Oscillospiraceae bacterium | reverse complement strand
CTCTTTTCATGCGGTCCCTCCCGTCAAAAAACGGGAAAGCCGTCCCTTCGGCTTTCCCGGTATTTACAGTTCGCTCAGATTGTCAAACAGGGTATATTCCCCGATCCAGGCCAGCTTCACCGTGCCCAGGGGGCCGTTGCGCTGCTTGGCAATGATGACCTCGGCCACATTGTCGGGGGCGGGCTCGCTGTCCCGCCGGACCTGGTTGTTGTAATACGCTTCCCGGTGCAGAAACAGCACCACGTCGGCGTCCTGCTCGATGGAGCCGGAATCCCGCAGGTCCGACAGCATGGGCCGGAAGCTGCCGCCGCGCCGTTCATTGGCGCGGCTCAGCTGGGCGCAGGCCACCAGAGGCACCTTCAATTCCTGGGCAATGGCCTTGAGCCCGCGAGAGATTTCGCTGACCTCCACCTGCCGGCTTTCCGCCCGGGCATCGCTGCCCATCAACTGCAGATAGTCCACCACGATCATATCCAGGCCCTTGTCCATCATGAGCCTGCGGCACCGGGAGCGGACCTGCCCCGGCGTGATGCCGGAGGTATCGTCGATATATAAGCTGCTGTTGGCCAAAGGCGCAAGGGAGCGGGCCAGCTTGGTCCATTCCTCGTCCCGCAGCTTCCCTTTGCGCACCGCCTGCATGCTCACCCGGGCGTCGCCGCACAGGATGCGCATGGCGATCTGCTCCCGGGGCATTTCCAGGGAAAACACCGCCACCTTTTTGCCTTTGCGCACGGCGTGGGAAGCCATGTTGATGGCAAAAGAGGTTTTGCCCATGGAGGGGCGGGCGCCTACCAGCACCAGTTCGCCTCCGTGGAGGCCGGTCAGAAGGTTGTCCAGCCCCACAAACCCGGTGGGCACGCCGGAAACGCCGCCCTGGAGCCGGGCGAACTCCTCCATCTGCTCATAGGTGCGCTGCAGCACCTGGCTGATGTGCTGCAGGCTTTCCCCGCCGTCCCGGCGCATGACGATATCGAAGATTTTCTTTTCCGCGAAGGAAAGGATATTCGCCGTTTCCTGCTCCTGGGCATAGCTGGCCTGGGAGATCTCCCCCGAGGCGTCAATGAGCCTGCGCAGCGTGGATTTTTCCGACACGATGCGGATATAGTCCTTCACATTGGCGGTGGTGGGCACAAAGGCGGTGAGCTCGATGAGATAGTCGATGCCCCCCACCCCGGGCAGGGTGCCCCGGCGGGACAGTTCGGCGTCCATGGTCACCAGGTCCACCGCGGTATGGCTGCCGGAAAGGGTCCTGGCGGCGTCGAAAATCTCCCGGTGGGCAGGGGTATAAAAATCCTCGGGCGTCAGCATTTCCACGGCGGACTGCAGCGCGTTTTCATTCTGCATCAGCGCGCCCAGCACCGAGCGCTCGGCTTCGGTGCTGTGGGGAGGAACGGCGGAGGAAACGGCGGGAGAAACAGGCGTATCCATGGTCACGCCTCGCCGCCGGTGACCCGCACGATCATTTTGGCGCTGATTTCCGTATAAAGCTTCACCACGATATCCGTTTCACCCACGGTGCGGATCGGCTCGCTCAGTTCGATCTTGCGCTTGTCGATTTCCACGCCGTGCTGGGCTTTGAGAGCCTCGGCGATTTCCGCGCCGGTGACGGAGCCGTAGAGCCTTCCCTGGGCGCCGCACTTGGCCACCACCGTAACCACCTTGCCCCGCAGGGAGGAAGCCTTCTTTTCCGCGGCCAGGCGGCGCTCCGTTTCCCGCTGCCTTTCGGCGGCCTGCCTTCTTTCCACTTCCCGGGCGGCGCCGGGCGTGGCTTCCATGGCCAGTTTCTTGGGGAAAAGGAAATTGCGGGCGTAGCCGTCGGAAACGTTGACGATCTCCTGTTTTTTCCCGGTCCCCTTCACGTCGGCCAGCAGAATCACTTTCATTTATATGCCCTCCTTCGGTTCCCGGGGCTTGCGCAGGCCCCGGATGTTGTTGATCTGATCAAAAATGCCGATAAACACCAGCACGGAAAACAAAAACAGCGCCGCAATCACAATGACCCGCCAGACCCTTTTCGTGCCCCTGAGCTTCTGCATGAAATACACCATGGCCGCGCCCTGGATGGAAAAGACGGCGTGTGCCGCGGAATACAGGATGATGCCAGCCACGGATACGGCGGGATTCACGCTGTTGCGGAGCAGATAGCCCGCCGCCAGCGCCAGCCCCACCTGCCAGCCGATGCCCCGGGGCAGATGCCAGGTTTCAAACTTCGGCATGCCCAAATCGGGAAAATCCACCGGAGACGGGCCTTCCCCGCCGCTCTCTTCCCCGGACGGGGAAAGAAACGCCCGCCGCTCCTGGGCGATATAGCCGAAGCGCAGCGGCAAGAGCAGGCAGGCCACCCCGCCCAGGATGCTCTGGGTGACGATCACATTGGGGATCAGCAGGGCCAGCGAACGGGTGACCAGGGTGCTCAGGGACAAAAGCAGATCCTCCCGGGCCGCTTCAGAGAGGGTATATCCCCCCAGTACCGGCGTCAGCGCTGTGCCCTGCAGCTCTTCCGGCAAACCGATGAGGCCCATGCTGTACAATTGATAGAGCATGTTGTCGCCCAATTCCCAGTTTTTCAGCGCCTGCGCCGCCTTTTCCCCCGCAGCTGTGTAAAGGCTGCCGCCGGCCCAGCTCTGCAGGAGCAGATAGCAGCCCGCAAGCACCGCCACGTGAACGCCAATCAGCCCGGGGCAGGCCCGTTTGAAAGGAACGCGCAGGGAAACCGCCAGCAGGAAAGATGCCAAGATAGGCAGCACATACACCGCCGCCAGCATCAGCCCCTGCTGGCCGAAAAGCCGTCCCATGGCGATGAGCCCCGCCGCCGCGCCCAAAGTCATCGGCAATAAGCCGCAGACTGCCGCGGTAATGCACAATGCCGCCGGCAGCAAAAAAAGCACCAGCATCACGGCATACATGCCGCTGAGCAGGGAGCCTGACAGAATAAGCAGCGGCAGAGCCGTCAGCAGCGTGCCCGCGACGGCTGACCGGGGCGACCGGAAGAGGGGAAAATCCTTCATAAAATCTCCTTATATCCCAAGGGCCAATTCCAATGCTATTGTAAATTCATCGGCAGGATTTGTCAATCCGCACAAAGAAAAGATGGGTAAACAAAAAGCGCCGTTTTCGCGGCGCTCCTGAGAAATATGCCGGGTCAGCCGTTATCTTCGTAATAGATGTCCGGCAGTTCGTCTGCCGCATAATCCAAACAGCCGGCCGGCACAAAGCCCCGGGCCTGCTGGCCCCCGATCTCCGTTTCCACATAATCCCACAATTGGCCCTGGCCGTTGACGCAGGTGGTCAGATAGGTCACCTGGGCGCCCTTCGAAAGATCAGCCATCCGGGAATTGGATTTCAGAGGGTCGTCCGTGAGGCGGCACGCCTTTATCACCCTGGCAGGCTGCCTGGCAAAATACAGCGGCGCCTTTTCACCGGTGCTGCCTTTGATGGCGCTTCCTTCCACGTAGCCCACCCGGATGGAGCCGTTGTTGGTTTCATAGAAAATCAGCAGCCAGCCATTGTCCCAGCCGGCGGCCCACACCGCCCCGTTGGTGCTGACGGAGGCCTTCCCGCCGTTCCCCCGCCATGTTTTTTTGCCGGGGGCGGAATACACCGCCAGCTTCTGCCCCGTCTTCAGCTTCAGATAGGAAAAGCCGGTCAGGGTCCAGTCTCCCGGCGGGGTGAACTGGGAATAGCATTTCTTTTTGGCGTCGTGGGTTTTGACCTTGGCGGCATCCATATCCTTCGCCACTTTTTTGATCAGGTCGTAGTTTTCCCACTCCAGCTTGGTCACTTTGGGCAGCGCGTATTTCTGGTTGTCCGCGCTGGCGTTGGGCTGATACCAGGGCATGGCCCGGAACCACAGATCATATTTGCCGCCGCGCTTGAACACATAGCCGTGCCGGGCGAAGATCTCATTGAAAATATAGCTCAGGGACTCCCGGTCCCACTGCCACAGTTCCTCTTCCGTCAGGCGGCGGGTATTGCTGTCGGGGATCAGATACAGGGTATCCGCCTGGGCTTCAGGCGCCATGCTGAGAGGCAAAAGCGTCAGGGCCAGCAGCAGACAAAGGATACGGGAAATGTGTTTCATGCCCATGGGCCTCCTTGGTTCATTCATACCAGGGTTTCCCCCGCAGTATTTCTTCGTCTCCGGCGCATGATTTTCCTGCCTGTCCCAGAAAGAACGTCAGCTCTCTTCGAAGCGGATGTCGATGGAGGCGTTGGAGGTATGCACATTCAGAGGTT
>CAZQAM010000013.1:0-6633 GCA_964591355.1 uncultured Oscillospiraceae bacterium | reverse complement strand
CACCCGCCTGCTGACGGGGCAGGGAATTTTTGCCGTTGCTGTTGCTGCTGACAATGGCCCAGTCCGCCTGCCGGCCCGGGAGGGTGCCCCGGATGGCGCCGTTGCTGCTGCGCAGCGTGACGGCGGCGGCGGATATGCGGTCCGCCTGCATGGAAGCGTTGGAGGTGGTGGCCGTCAGCGCCCCGGCGGCGGAAACGTTCTCCAGGTTCATACGGCCGTTGGAGGTGCCCAGCACGATCTCTCCGCCGGCTTTCACCTGATTGGCTTCGATGCGGGCATTGCTGGTTTTGCCCCGGATCAACTGCTTGCTTTCCACATCCTCCAGCACCAGGCGGCTGTTGCTGGTCCGGGCCTCCAGGGATTTGACCGTCACCTGGCGGACGCTGATGCGGCTGTTGCTGGTTTCCAGCTCCACATCGCACAGGCCCCGCACCTCCTCCAGGCGGATGGAGCCGTTGCTGGTGTGGGCTTTCAGATCCAGCAAAGCGCCGGAGGGCAGGAAAAGCTCCACCGTGGGCGAAGGCTGGTTCCAGATCAGCTTCATGCCGTCATTGAAAAAGGAGAAGCGGAAGCCCCGGCTGTTTTCCTTTTCCTCGCTGCGCAGCGTCAGCGCGCCCTCCTCCACCGCCGCCCGGTAGGGATGCCGCTCTGAAGTGTAATACACCAGAGTGATTTCGTTCCCCTCCGCCGCTTTGATCGCTATGGGCATATTGGTAACCCCCAGCCGCACGGCATGGACCGCTTCCGCGGGGCAGGTCACTTCCCGCCGTTCATACTCGCTGTTTTCTTCATTTTTCCCCTTCTGCGCCTGATCGGAAAGGATGGAGCCGATGGTTTTCCCGGCCTTTTCCAGCGCTTTGCTCGCTGCCTCCAGCGCACCGCTCATGGTGTCCTGCCAGTCGCTTTCCCAGGACCAGGCCGTTTTGCCGCCTTCCGGAGAAAAGGCAGAAGCGCGTCCTTCCCCGCATTTTTCCGCCTGTTTTTCAGGCTTTTCTTCCTTTTCACTGGGCTCCTGAGGAACAGAGGATTCCCGCATCGCGTTTTCCACGCCCTGCAGGGCGCTGTCCGCCAGGGAGGCAAACTCCAGCGCCTCATCCCGGACGCCCACGTGCAGCGGAGACGCCGCGGCGATTTCCTCCATGCCCTCTGCCTTCAAACGGGCGGCTATGTCCTCCGGCTTTTCCATGGCGCTGACGGCGCTCTCCTCATCCATGCCGTCCTCTATGCGGTCATCCAGCATTTCGGTATAAAAGGCCAGGGCCGCCCAGCGGCTTTCCTCCGGAAGAAAAGCCAGCGCACCCCTTAATTGATCGATATATTCATTCCTTTTCATGATGGATCTCCCTCCTGCGCGATAAAATCATAGACCTTCTTCACATCCGCCCATTCCCGCAGGAAATCGGCGATCTTCTGCCGCCCCGCGTCGGTAATGGCGTAATATTTCCTGAGCCTGCTGTTGTGTTCCACCGTATATACCGTCACGTATCCGCCGCTCTCCAGCCGCCTGAGCACCGGATACAGCGTGGATTCCGACAGATCCATCAGGGGCAGAATATCCTTGATCATCTGATAGCCGTAGGAATCGCCGCGCCCCAGGATCGAAAGGATGCACACGTCCACCATGCCCTTTTTCATCTGCGCGTCCATGGCGTCACCTCCTTACGTATAATACTATATAATACATAATATTATATGTCAAGTATTATTTTCAAATTATATATATTTTTTTCTCTGTCAGCGCCGTTTTTTTCCGTTTTCCCATCCCGGGGCAGGATTTTTTCTTCTTCGGCAAGAATTATTGAAGGAACGCATGATTTGGAGGCAAGAATCCATGTCCCTTACGCCCCCCAAACGCCCGCCGGACGACGAACAGCGCCTGGTGGTGCTTTATACCCTGCATCAGTTGGCCCCCTGCACGGAATTGCAGCTGCTCAAGTTCCTGGCAGAATACGATCTGATGAATTATTTTGATATGATGATCGCCCTGCAGGATCTGTGCGCCCGGGGCCAGGCGGTGCGCGCGCCGCGAAGGGCGGGATATCTTTACCGTCTGACTCCCGCCGGGGAGGAAGCGCTGGAATTGTTCGGCGGCAGAGTGCCCCAAAGCGTGAAAAAGCGGCTGGAGGAAACGGGGCAGGAATGGCGGCGGCGCTTCATGCAGGAGGACACTTGCATCAGCCATATCCGGCAGACGGAGCGGGGAGAATATGAGCTTTCCCTGGCCGTCCGGGAGCAGGATACCGACACCCTGCGCCTGACCTTCACCCTGCCCACCCGGGATCTGGCCAGCCAGCTTTCCGCCCGGTGGCCCCAAAAGGCGGCGCAGCTCTACGAAACGGTGATCCGGATCCTGTCGGAGGATGCGGAATGAAAACATATGCGATCCTCCTGTGCGGCGGCAGCGGCACCAGGATGGGAACAAAAGAGAATAAAACCCTGCTTCGCGTCGGCGGCGAGCCTGGCATCGTGAAATGCTGCCGGGCGTACGCGGAAGAAACCGACGGCTTCGTGCTGGTGGTCCGGCCTGGAGAGGAAGATTCGTTCCGGCAGACGCTGGCCGCCTTCGGCCAGTCTCCCCTGGCCATCGTGCCGGGCGGGGAGGACAGGCAGGCATCCGCCCTGCGGGGGCTCCTGGCGCTGCCCGGGGACGCCGTGATCGCCCTGATCCACGACGGGGCCCGGCCCTTCGTCACCCGGGAAGTGATCCGCCGGGTCATGGACAGCGTGAAAAAATGCGGCAGCGGCGCCGCCGCCGTGCCCGCCCGGGATACCATCAAAAAGGCCGACGCCGCCGGCCGGGTTACGGAAACCCCCGATCGGGCGTCCCTCTGGCAGATGCAGACGCCCCAGGGCTTTTATGCAAAAGATCTTCTCTCCGCCCACCGGCAGGCAGCCCGTCGGTATACCGACGACGCCGCCCTCATGGAAGCCGCCGGATACCCGGTACAGCTGGTGATGGGCGATTACAGGAATATCAAACTGACTTCTCCGGAGGATCTCCCCATGGCGCAAGGCTTTTTCACCCCCCGGATCGGCACCGGTTACGACGCCCACCGCCTGGCGGAGGGCAGAGAACTGTGGCTGGGCGGCGTCAGGATTCCCTGGGAGCGCGGCCTCCTGGGCCACAGCGACGCCGATGCCGCCATCCACGCCCTCATTGACGCTTTGCTTGGCGCCGCCGGCATGGGCGACATCGGAAAAATGTTCCCGGACAGCGATCCCGCCTATCGGGGTATTTCATCGGTGATCCTGCTGAAAGAAGCGGCGCGGCGCCTCCGGGAAAACAGCTTTGAAATCGGCAATGCCGATGTGACCATCATCGCCCAGCAGCCCAAACTGGCCCCTTATATCCCCGCGATGCGAAAGACCCTGGCGGAAGCCCTGGGCGTAATGGAAAATCAAGTCAGCGTCAAAGCCACCACCACCGAGCGCATGGGCTTTGAAGGCCGGGAAGAAGGGATCAGCGCCCAGGCCGCCGCCCTGCTTTATCAATCATCGTTTTCCTGACACAGGAAGGAAAGGACAGGATACCATGCTTCTGGACGGTCAAATCTGGCTGGGCACCGCCGGTGGGGAACCGGTGATGCTTCTGCCCGCCCTGGCCAACCGCCACGGGCTCATTTCCGGCGCCACAGGCACCGGGAAAACGGTCACGCTGCAGGTGCTGGCGGAAGGGTTCTCCCAATTGGGCGTGCCGGTATTCCTGGCGGACGTAAAAGGCGATCTGGCCGGCCTTTCCGTGCCGGGCGAAGGCAGCGGCAAAATCGAAAGCCGCCTGGCCGCCTGCGGCGCGGAGGGGTTTTCCTTTTCCGCTTTTCCCGTCACCTTCTTCGATGTGTACGGCGAACTGGGGCATCCCATCCGCACCACGGTCAGCGAAATGGGGCCGCTGCTTTTATCCCGGATGCTGGGGCTGAATGAGACCCAGACCGGGGTGATGCACGTGGTTTTCCGCATCGCCGACGCGGAGGGCATGCTGCTGCTGGATCTGAAGGATCTCCAGGCCATGCTGGCCTATGTGGGCGAAAACGCCGCCCGGTATACCCTGCATTACGGCCATATCGCCCGGGCCACCGTCGGCGCCATCCAGCGGGCCATCGCCATTCTGGAGGATCAGGGGGCGGACCGCTTTTTCGGCGAGCCGGCCTTTGATCTGCATGATTTCCTCTCCCGGGATGAGGACGGCAGGGGCATGATCAATATCCTCGCCGCGGAAAAGCTGTTCCGCCGGCCCGCCCTGTATTCCATCTTCCTTCTGTGGCTGCTGGGGGAATTGTATGAGGTGCTGCCGGAGGAGGGAGACAAGGAACTGCCCCGGCTGGTGTTTTTCTTTGACGAGGCCCATCTGCTCTTTGATCGCTGCCCCCAGGCCCTCCTGGAGCGCATCGAGCAGACCGTGCGGCTGATCCGTTCCAAGGGCGTGGGGGTGTATTTCGTCACCCAGTCCCCCGCCGATATTCCCTCCATTGTGCTCAGCCAGCTCAGCGGCCGGGTGCAGCACGCCCTGCGCGCCTTTACTCCCAAGGAGCAGAAGCTGGTCCGGGCCGTGGCCCAGACCTTCCGGGCCAACCCCGCTTTCGATACCGAAAAAACCCTGAGCGAAATGGCCACCGGCGAAGCGCTGATCTCCTTCCTGCAGCAGGACGGCAGCCCCGCCCCGGTGCAGCGGGCCATCGTGCTGCCGCCTCAAAGCCGGATCGGATCGATTTCCGGGGAGATGCGCAAAGTTTTCCTGGAGACCGACGCCATCGGGGACAAGTATGATGCGTCCTTCGATCGGGAAAGCGCCTACGAGATCCTGGCCGCCCGCATGGGCCAGACCGCGGCGGGCACCGATGAGGAGCCGCCGGAAGCTCACGTGGCTTTCCCGCCTCCCGCCCCGGCGCCGCAGATCGTCACCGCCACCTTCAGCGTCTTCAACCCCGAAACCGGCGAATATGAGGAAAAGCCCATCCCTGCCCTGCAGAGCGTGTTGCCCGCCCAGGCCGCTCCCCCTTCCGCTCCTTCGGATACGGCCCTAAGCGTTCCCGACGCAGTGGTGATCCCCCATCCGGCGCCGCAGAAAAAGCCCGCCAAAAAGCGCAGCGAAATGACCGCGGCGGAACAGATGCTGGATTCCTTCGCCAAATCCGCCGTCAATTCCGCGGGACGGGAGATCGGCCGCACCCTGAGCCGGTCGCTTCTTGGCATCCTGGGCATCAAAACCGCCGCCCGGAAGCAGACGGCCCGGAAGGCCACCGCCCGGAAGGCCAGTTCCCGGCGGTGATCAAAAAAGATTCCCCCACACCCCACCCTCAAAGGAGGCGCCTTTATGAAACGCAGAATCGGCATCCTCACCAGCGGCGGCGACTGCCCCGGCCTGAACGCCACCATCCGCGGCGTAGCCCGGGCGGCCTATGAAATGTTCGACGCCGAGATCATCGGCATCAGCGACGGCTATCGGGGGCTGATCGAGGGCGAATGGACGGAAATGAAGCGCAGCCAGTTTTCCGGCATCCTCACCCTGGGCGGCACCATCCTGGGCACCAGCCGCCAGCCCTTCCGGAATATGCGGGTGATCAGCGAGGACAACGTGGATAAAGTGGCCGCCATGAAAAAGCACTACCATGAAATGAAGCTGGACTGCCTGGTCTGCCTGGGCGGCAACGGCACCCACAAAACCGCCAACCTGCTCTCCGAAGAGGGCCTCAACGTCATCGGCCTGCCCAAGACCATCGACAACGATATTTACGGCACCGATTTTACATTCGGCTTTCATACCGCCGTGGATATCGCCACCGAAATGATCGACCGCATCCATACCACCGCGGCCAGCCACGGCCGGGTCATCGTCATTGAGCTCATGGGCAACAAGGCCGGCTGGCTGACGCTGTATTCCGGCCTGGCCGGCGGCGCCGACGTGGTGCTGCTGCCCGAGATCCCCTATGATATCCGGGAAGTGGCCAAGGTGATCGAACAAAGGGCCAAAAACAAAAAAGCCTTCTCCATCATCGCCGCGGCAGAAGGCGCCATGAGCCAGAAGGAAGCCAAGATGAAGCGCAAGGAGCGGGAAGCCGCCCGCCAGGAAGCCGGCTTCTTCGGCATCGCCCATCAGGTGGCCAGGGAACTGGGCGGCCTGGTGGGGGTGGAAGCCCGGGCCGTGGTGCCGGGCCACATCCAGCGGGGCGGATCCCCCAGCGCCTATGACCGGGTGCTGGCCACCCAATTCGGCGTCCACGCCGCCCAGCTGATCGCCAAAGAGGAATACGGCGTTACCGTGGCGCTGGTCAACAATACCATCACCCACAATAAATTGTCCGACATTGCCGGCATCCCCAAGCCCGTGCCCAGGGATCATCAGATGGTGCAGGTGGCCCGGGATATGGGTATTTCCTTCGGCGACTGACGGAGAGGAACGGGGGGAACGACGAGGCCTACTTTCTCGGAGGCCCGAGAAAGTAGCAAAGAGGGCAGCTTTGTTATCGTAAAAGCGGCAATTGCAACAAGAAACTTTGACGCATACCCCCGCTCCCGGGCAGCGCGGCTTTGCCGCGCTGCCTGTGCGCAAAGCGCACAGGGAAAACATCAAGGGCAGGCATAAAAACGAGCTCGTTCGTTTTGTGGCCTGCCCTTGGTGTTTTCTGTTGCCCGGGA
>CAZQAM010000012.1:0-12799 GCA_964591355.1 uncultured Oscillospiraceae bacterium | reverse complement strand
GAGATAATGAGCGGTGACTGGAGTTCAGACGTGTGCTCTTCCGATCTAAGGGGCCTACCGGCGCGCCGTCTTTCATCAGGAAGCCTGGAATGATGGTGTGATAGCTGCGCTTGCCGGGCGCCAGGCAGTTGTCCGCCGCCGGATCCAGGGAAAAATCCGCGCCGCGGTTCTGCAGCGCGATGCCCGTGCCCTCCACCACGATGCCCGAGCCGAATCCATTGTAATTGGACTGGATATAGGAAACCATGTTGCCCTGCCCGTCGGCGCAGCACAGATAGACCGTGCCGCTGCGGGGCGGCAGGGTGCTGGTCCATACCTTTGCGGTATCGCCCATCTGCGCGGCGCGGGCCGCGCCCCAGGCAGGATCCAGCAGGAGATGATCCTCCACTTTCATGTGATCGGGATCGGTCACATGGCCCAGCACGTCGGCAAAAGCCATTTTCATGGCTTCGATCTGCCGGTGCGCCGTCTGGGGGCAATCCTTCTGCGGGAAAGAAAATTCCTTGAGGATATTCAGCGCCGCCAGCGCCGCGATGCCCTGGCCGTTGGGCGGGATCTCGCACACCCGGAAGCCCCGGTAATCCACGCCGATGGGTTCCACCCATTTCGCCTCGTAGGCCGCCAGGTCCTCATAGCGCAGGTATCCGCCGTATGTACGGCTGCACTCATCCATCCGGCGGGCCAGAGCGCCTGTGTAGAAGGCGTCTGCATCGGTTTCGCCGATCAATTGCAGGGAATCGGCATGGTCCGGAAGGCGGACCATTTCCCCGGCGGAAGGCACATGGCCCCCGGCCGCGAAGGTATCAAACCAGGCGTCAAAACAGGGGCCGGACAGCGCCTTTTGGTAATGCGCATATGCCTGCTGCCACGCATACGCAATATTGGGCTGGCAGGGATAGCCCTCCCGGGCATAGCGCACGGCAGGGGCCAGACTGCGATCCAGGGACAGGGCGCCGAACCGGCGGGAAATCTCAGCCCAGGCCTTGGGCGCGCCGGGCACCGTCACCGGCGTCCAGCCAAGCACGGGCATTTTGCCGTCCCGGTCCTGCCCATCCGCAAGAACGCGCTCAATGCTGGCCAGCCTGGGAGAGGGGCCGCTGGCATTGAGGCCATACAGGCGGCGGTCTTTTTCATGCCAGATCAGGGCGAACGCGTCGCTGCCCAGCCCGTTGGACGTGGGCTCGACCACCGTCAGCGCAGCCGCCGCGGCCACGGCGGCGTCCATGGCGTTGCCGCCCGCCCGCAGGATTTCCAGCCCCGCGGCGGCCGCCTGGGGGCAGGAGCAGTTGACCATGCCGCCCCGGGCATAGAGGGGGAACCGCTGGGAGGGATAGCGCTGGGCAAGGGGATCAAAAGCTGTTTTCATAAGAAACTCCTTGAATGGGACAGGAATCGGCGCGCATCTTCCCGCGGAGGGGATCACGCCAGGAAAGCGTTCTTTTCCGGATCGTAGGAATAGCCGATCTTTTCCAGCGCGGTCATGATTGCGTCGGCAGGCACATCCAGATCGTCGCACAGCGCTTCCAGGGACGCGTACCGATCCCGCAGTTTCATATTGACGGCGCTCAAAAGCATCCAGGGATCCTGGGGAAGAGAAGCCATGGCAAAGCTCCTTTCGGAAAACAGGCGTTGGTCAGGAAGGCATCTTCACAGGTTTCAGGCATCACCGCCCGGCGGCGTCAATGATCCGATAAACGCAGGGCTTTGGCTGCCCCTGCTCATCAAAGAGAAGCGGATGCTGCTTGATTTTGGGCAGGTTCGGGTCCATGCCGAAGGTGTCCAGCCAGGTCCAGTCGTCCGCAACGCCCCAGGTGGTGACGCAGTCGATCACATCGGCGTAGCTGCGGTAAATTTCAAACAGCCTGACATAGATATCGCTGATCCGATCCAGCTTTTCCGGCGTCGCCCGCATGGCTTCCCGGATGAATTCCGCAAATCCCGCCTCCCCCGGCCTGAGCCGCTTTGCTCCCGGATGCATCAGCGCCGTCATGGAGATATCCAGTTCCGTCACGTGGATCCGCAGCCCCAGGCCCGCGTAGGTTTCAATGGAACGCTTCAGTTCGTCATAATCCGGGGCCGCGAAATAATGCTGCTGCATGCCCATGCCGTCAATCCGGCAGCCCTTCTCCTGAAGGTTCCTGATCAGCCTGACAATGCGTTCCCGCTTTTCCGGAACGCACTCGCTGTAATCATTGTAAAACAGCTGCACACCGGGGGCGTACCTGTCCATGGAGCGGAAAGCCGCCTCGATAAAGCCGGCGCCGCAAAGCTTATAATACTCACTGTTCCGGTAGACGGGGCTCTCCCCCGGGGATTTCAGCGGATCCATTGCATCATCCCGGGCAGCTTCGTTCACCACATCCCAGGCGTAGACATCCTTCCGGTACCTTTCGCACAGGGCCTTGCTGTGGGCGTCGATGCGCTCGTAGATGAGCTCCGGCGCCGCGGGCTTTTCGCCGTCGCGGTACATCCAGGCCCCGGTCTGATTGTGCCATACGGGAGCGTGCGCGCGCATTTTCACGCCCATCTCCCGGGCGAGCGCCACGACGGCATCCGCCTTCTCAAACTGAAACTGCCCCTCTTTGGGCTCCGTCAGCGCGTACTTCATTTCGTTCTCCGCCGTCAGGCTGCTGAAATGCCGAAGGATCAGATCATGATGCGCATCGAGGTGCGCGGCGGAAACCGTGGCGCCGATTTTGAAATACTTTTCATAACTTTTTGCCAGAGAAAGAACTTCGCTCATATGGAATCCTCCTGACCGCTATTGTACAGGTCAGAGCATACATTAAGTCAACAGAATCTTTCCAGGAACATCCTGTCGCCGCAGATGACGCAAAAACCGATCACATTTCCTGTGACCGATCGGATGCGTTCAGCGCCGCCGCATGCCCGGCGTATCCGATGACGGCGGCATTCTTCCACAGGCAGATGCCAAAGCAGGGGGTGTGATGCTCCCGGGCGTACTTCGAAGTGAGCATCATGCCCTCGATGCCCAGCTGCCAGCACACGATTCCGGAAAGCTTCGGCGCCTCCGGCATCAGCGGCGCTTCATAGCGGATGGGCAGAGGCATGTTTTCGATCACGCGTTTCTCCTTGCACTGCGATTTGACAACAGAAAAATGAAATGAATAAAAAAACCCTTATGCGCTTTCCCGGAAGGAGGCCCGGGGAAATGCACGTTTACTCCACCGTCACGCTCTTGGCCAGGTTCCGGGGCTTATCCACATCCAGGCCCCGGTTGACGCTGGTATAGTAGCCCAGCAGCTGCAGGGGCACCACGGCCAGGGAGGAAACGAAGTGCTCGTCGGTTTTGGGGATATAGACAGTGAAATTCACCGAGTCCTCCACGGTGAAATTGCCGTTGGTGGTGACGCCCATCAGGTAGGCGCCCCGGGATTTGCATTCCACCATGTTGGAGATCGTCTTTTCAAACAGTTCACTCTGGGTCAGCACGCCGATGACCAGGGTGTTGTTTTCGATCAGGCTGATGGTGCCGTGCTTGAGCTCCCCGGCGGCGTAGGCTTCGGAGTGGATATAGCTGATCTCCTTCATTTTCAGGCTGCCTTCCAGGCTGATGGCGTAATCCAGCCCCCGGCCGATAAAGAAAATATCGTGGGCGTTGACGATCTTGGAGGAGAACCACTGCAGCCTCTCCTTGTCCTCCAGCACCCGGGTGATCTTGTCCGGGATGGCAGCCAGCTCCTCCAGGAAATGCCCGTACCTTTCTTTGGTGATGGTTCCCCGCACGAGGGCCGTCTGCACCGCCAGCGCATCCATGGCGGCCAGCTGGGCGCTGTACGCCTTCGTGGTGGCCACGGCGATTTCGGGGCCGGCCAGGGTATACAGCACGTGATCGGCCTCCCGGGCGATGGTGGAGCCCACCACATTGACCACCGCCAGCGTCATGGCGCCCCGCTCCCTGGCCACCCGCAGGGCAGCCAGGCTGTCGGCGGTTTCGCCGGACTGGGAAATGACGATCACCAGGGTGTTTTCCGGCACGGGAAGATGGCGGTAGCGGAACTCGGAAGCCAGCTCCACCCGCACGGGGATGCCCGCCAGATCTTCCATCACGTACTGCGACGCCATGCCCACATGCCAGGCGGAGCCGCAGGCCACGATATCAATCTGCGCGAGGGACCGGAGCATGTCCTCCGTCACGCCCGCCGAAGAAAGATCGATTTTCCCGTCATGGATCAGGCTGTTCAGGGTATCCCGCACAGCCTGGGGCTGCTCGTGGATCTCCTTGAGCATGAAATGCTCGAAGCCGCCTTTTTCCGCCGCCGCCGCGTCCCAGGTGATTTCCGTCAGGGGCAGGGACACTTCATCGCCGTTCAAATCGTAGAATTTCACCGAGCCGGGGGCGACCCGGGCCACCTGCAGATTGTCAATATAGTAAACCTGCCGGGTGTATTTCAGGATGGCGGGCACATCCGACGCCAGGAAGGCAGCGTCCTCCGCCGTGCCGACGATCAGGGGCGAATCCTTCCGGGCGGCGAAGATCTCCCCCGGGTAATCCTTGAACATCAGGGCCAGAGCATAGCTGCCCCGGACCCGCACCATGGTCCTGGTGATGGCGTCCACCGGGCCGATCCTGTATTTCTTGTAGTAGTAATCCACCAGCTTTACCACCACTTCGGTGTCGGTGTCGCTGTAAAAGACATAGCCGTGGTGCAGCAGTTTTTCTTTCAGCTCCGTGAAATTCTCGATGATGCCGTTGTGCACGCCCACCACGTCGCTTTCCACCTTGCCGCTGCCGGAGGCGGTGCAGTTGCCGCTGACGTGGGGATGGGCGTTCACAAGGCTGGGATCCCCGTGGGTGGCCCAGCGGGTATGGCCGATGCCGCAATTCCCGGGCAGGGAACGCCCCTGATCCGTCTTGTCCGCCAGATGATAGAGCTTGCCCGTGGCCTTTACCACTTCCGCCAGCGCTTCGCCGTTGCGCACTGCCAGCCCCGCCGAATCATAGCCCCGATATTCCAGCCTGGCCAGGCCGTCCAATAAAATGGGTGCCGCCTGTTCCTGTCCCGTATAGCCAACGATCCCGCACATGACCCACGCACCTCCGTTCACGGCCAGCACCGCAGAATAATGAATTATTATGCTGCCCGGCGCGGGAAATGTCAATTCCTTTGCTGTTCAAAATCGGTTTTTCCTGCGCAGGAGCCGCCGCGCTTCCCCGGCCGCGGGCCCGCCCGGCCGGCAAAAAACGGCTGATACGATTGCAGCAGAAGGAAATCCCCCTGAAAGAGCCCTTGACAAAGCCCTTCTGCCGATGCTACAATGCCCGCAAATCGGGCGGCAGACTGGAATCCGGAATGATCGGCCCATCCCGTCAGGAGAGCTTTGATGATGAAGATCAGTTATCAGTGGACCAGCGGCGATGATCCCGTTTTCCAGCATTTTTACGAAATCACCGAGGCCTATTACAGCCAGATCGCGGGCGGCGCCGACAGGCGGCGGGCCTTCGTGCCCTACAACGCCTCCGACGGCATCCCGGATGTGGCCATCGCTTTCTGCGGCGGCCAGGCCGTGGGCTGCGCGGGGCTCAAAAGGTACTCCCATACAGACGCGGAAATCAAGCGCCTGTGGGTGGAGCCCGCCTTCCGGGGGCGGCATATTGCTTCGGCACTGATGGCCCTGATCGAAGAAAAGGCAAGGCAGCTGGGATACCGCCGGGTCATCCTGCAGACCCGGCCCGTCATGGCGGACGCCGTGGCGCTTTACATCGGGCGCGGCTACCGTCCCATCCCCAATTACCCGCCCTATGACCGCCTGGACGGGGCGGTATGCTACGCCAAGGAAATCCAGTGATTGTTTTGGTTTTTTCTCCGCAGACCCGGATGAGCACGAACAATTTCACCCTTCATGAAGGCGCAGGAGCATGCCGGCCGCATCCGGCGTCTTTTTTTGTTATGCCGCGGTCCGGGGCCTTTTCTGTCTGTTGACTTTTCCGCCCGCATTCTGTATCATCAGGAGGGCAGGGAAATCCCGGCCCAGGAAATGGCGGGAAACCCGCCCGGGGAGGACTGGCTATGACGGCATCGCATTCCGGGGACAAAAGCGCCCTTTTTCCGGCGCCCGGCGGCCCCATCCGCCCCGTTCCCCAGCAGCGGATCGCTGAAAAGGTCAATGAATGCATGAGCCGCAGGGATTACCCCGGCGTGGAAAGAGTGCTGACATACTGGCTGGAGGAAGCCAAGGCGGGAGGGGACCTGCGGGGGCAATTGATGATCCAGGGCGAACTGGTGGGCCACTACCGCAAAACCGGGGAAAAGGAAAAATTCCACGCCTCCGCCCGGGAGGCGCAGCGCCTGATCGGGATTCTTTCCTATGAAGATTCCATCAGCGCGGCCACGGCCTATGTCAACATCGCCACCGCCCACAACGCTTTCGGAGAAAACGAGGAAGCCCTGCCGCTGTTTGAAAAAGCCCGGGTTATCTATGAAAAAAGCGCGGGAACCGAGCCCGCGCTGCTGGGCGGACTGTACAACAATATGGGTCTGTGCTGCGCCGCCCTGAAGCGCTTTGAGGAAGCCATGGCGCTCTACGCCCTGGCCATGGAGAAAATGGCGGCGGTGCCGGGCGGCGCTATCGAGCAGGCCGTCACCTGCCTGAACATGGCCGGCGCCGTGGAAGGGGAAATGGGCCTGGAGGCGGGGGAAAAAAGGATCTTTGATCTCATGGACAAGGCCCAGGCGCTGCTGGATGAGCCGGCGCTTCCCCGCAACGGGTATTATGCGTACGTGTGCGAGCAGTGCGCGCCGGCCTTCGCGTATTACGGATATTTCGCCGCGGCGGAGGAACTGAAAAAACGGGCGGAGGCAATTTATGAAAGGGCTTGAATTATCCAGGCGGTATTTTGAAGACTGCGGCCTGCCCATGCTGCGGGAGCAGTTTCCGGCCCTTTTGCCCCATCTGGCGGCGGGGCTGACGGGCAGCGGTTCGGAGTGCTTCGGCTATGACGACGAGGTTTCCCGGGATCACGATTTTGAGCCGGGTTTTTGTCTCTTCCTCCCCGGGGAGGACCTCGTCAGCCGCAGGGACGCCTTTTTGCTGGAGCGGGCTTACGCGAAGCTTCCCCGGGAATTCATGGGCTTCTCCCGGAATCTGATGCAGCCGGTAGGAGGCGCCCGGCGGGGGGTTTTGCGCACGGCGGATTTTTACCGGGAAAAGATCGGCGCCCCGGACGGGCTTTTGACCGCATCGCAATGGCTTTCCCTGCCGGATTACGCCCTGGCGGAAGCCGTCAACGGAGAGATTTTTTATGACGGCCCGGGGGAAGTGACAAAAATCCGCGCCCGCCTGACCGCGTACCCGGAGGACGTCCGGAAGAAAAAACTGGCGGCGCACCTGCTTTTGATGGCCCAATCCGGCCAGTACAATTACGCCCGCTGCCTCCGGCACGGGGAAAGCGCCGCTGCGCAGTGGGCCGCCTGCGAATTCGTCCGGCACGGAATGCAGGTTATTTTCCTGCTGAACAAAACGTACATGCCCTATTACAAATGGAGCTTTAGGGCCATGCGGGCCCTGCCCCGGCTTTCCCTGCTGGCCGAATTGATGGAATACCTGTTGACCACCGGCAATGATGGGGAGCTGGCCCAGGAAAAGCAGGACGTGATGGAGGGCATGGCGGCGGACGTTATCGGCGAACTGCAGCGCCAGGGCCTGACAAAGGCAATTTGCGGCGATCTGGAAAAGCACGCCTATTCCGTGCAGGACGGCATCGAGGACGCGGACCTGCGCAACCTCCACATCCTGGCGGCGGAATGAAAGGAAAAAGCGCATGAAAATTCACGGACTGCAGAAAATGACCCTGCTGGATTTCCCGGGCCATGTGGCCTGCACGGTGTTCCTGGGCGGCTGCGATTTCCGCTGCCCCTTCTGCCACAATTTTGAACTGGTGGATGGCAGCGCCCCGCCGGTCATGGAGGACACGGAATTCTTCGCCTTCCTGGAAAAGCGCCGGGGGCTGCTGGACGGGGTGGCTATCACCGGGGGCGAGCCCTGCCTGCGCCCCGATCTGCCTGGGCTGATGGAGAAGATCCATTCGCTGGGCTTTGCCGTCAAGCTGGACACCAACGGCACCCATCCGGATCTGCTCCGGGCCATCCTGCAAAACGGCCTGGCCGATTATGTGGCCATGGACATCAAAAACAGCCCGGCGCATTACGCCCGCACCGTGGGGCTGGAAAAAATCGATCTTGCTCCCGTCCGGGAAAGCGTGCGCCTTTTGATGGAGGGCAAAGCCGATTACGAATTCCGCACCACCGTGGTGGCAGAGCTGCATACGGAAGAGGATTTCCAGGCCATCGGCCCGTGGATCGCCGGGGCCCGGCGCTATTTCCTGCAGGCCTTCACAGACCGGGATTCCGTGCCTTTTTCCGGCCTGCACGCGCCGGATAAGGAAACCATGCACCGCTATGCCGACATCGTCCGTCCCTTCGTGCCGGAGACCTTCGTGCGGGGGGTCGAATGAGGCGGGGCCGTCATGGTTTTGTAAACAGGATGCCCAGACATCGACCACAATATATAGGAATGTTAACAGAAAATTATTAAATTTGCCACAATATATTGACAACCCCTTTCAAGTATGGTAGTGTATTTGTGCTCAAGATCATCTTTGAAAGCAGCCATATGCGCGAAGCATTTTGAAAGGGGATTTTTATGTACCAGGTCGTAAAAAGAGACGGCGAAGTAGTGGATTTCGCCATTGGCAAAATCACCGCCGCCATTACAAAAGCCTTCGACGCCAGCAAGCGGCAGTATCACCCCAGTGTGATCGAGCTGCTGGCGCTGCATGTCACCAGCGATTTTGAAAGCAAGATCCAGGCAGGCCAGATCACGGTGGAGGATATCCAGGACAGCGTGGAAAAGGTGCTGTCCGAGTCCGGCTATGCCGATGTGGCGAAAGCTTATATTCTGTACCGCAAGCAGCGGGAAAAGGTGCGCAACATCAATTCCGCCCTGGTGAATTATAAAGATCTGGTGGACAACTACCTGCAGATCAACAACTGGCGCGTCAAGGAAAACTCCACCGTCACCTATTCCGTGGGCGGCCTGATCCTCTCCAACTCCGGCGCCATCACCGCCAATTACTGGCTCAGCGAAGTGTACGATGAGGAAGTGGCCGAGGCTCACCGCTCCGCCGCCATCCATCTGCACGATCTGAGCATGCTCACCGGC
Source organism: uncultured Oscillospiraceae bacterium (assembly GCA_964591355.1). Taxonomy (GTDB): domain Bacteria; phylum Bacillota; class Clostridia; order Christensenellales; family Aristaeellaceae; genus RUG563. The sequence continues at coordinate 3,616 of CAZQAM010000012.1, read as the reverse complement.
TACTGCGCGGGCTGGAGCCTGAAGCAACTGATCCAGGAAGGCCTGGGCGGCGTGCCGGGAAAGATCACCTCCTCCCCCGCCAGCCATCTTTCCACCCTGTGCAACCAGATGGTCAATTTCCTGGGCATCATGCAGAATGAATGGGCCGGCGCCCAGGCGTTTTCCTCCTTCGATACGTATCTGGCGCCCTTTGTGAAGGTGGACAACCTGTCCCAGAAAGAAGTCAAACAGTGCGTCCAGTCCTTCATTTACGGCGTGAACACCCCCAGCCGCTGGGGCACCCAGGCGCCCTTCTCCAATGTGACGCTGGACTGGGTGGTGCCGAACGACCTCAAAAACCTGCCGGCCATCGTGGGCGGCAAGGAGCTGGATTTTACCTACGGCGACTGCCAGAAGGAAATGGACATGGTGAACAAGGCCTTCATCGAAATCATGATCGAAGGCGACGCCAACGGCCGGGGTTTCCAGTATCCCATCCCCACCTATTCCATCACAAGGGATTTCGACTGGTCTGAAACCGAAAACAACAAGCTGCTCTTTGAAATGACGGCCAAATACGGCACTCCTTATTTCTCCAATTATATCAATTCCGATATGGAGCCCAGCGACGTCCGGTCCATGTGCTGCCGCCTCAGGCTGGACCTGAGGGAGCTGCGCAAAAAGAGCGGCGGCTTCTTTGGCTCCGGCGAATCCACCGGCTCCATCGGCGTGGTCACCATCAATATGCCCCGCATCGCCTACCTGGCCAAGGACGAAGAGGATTTCTACAAGCGGCTGGATCACCTGATGGATGTGGCCGCCCGGAGCCTGAAAACCAAGCGCACCGTCATCACCAAGCTGCTGGACATGGGCCTGTACCCCTATACGAAGCGGTATCTGGGCAATTTCAGCAATCATTTCTCCACCATCGGCCTCATCGGCATGAACGAGGTGGGCCTGAACGCTTCCTGGCTGCGCAAGGATCTGACCCATCCCGAGACCCAGCAGTTCACCAAGGATGTGCTCAACCATATGCGGGAGCGCCTGAGCGACTATCAGGAAATGTACGGCGATCTGTACAACCTGGAAGCCACCCCGGCGGAATCCACTACCTACCGCTTCGCCAAGCACGACAAGGCGGAATTCCCGGATATCATCACCGCCAACATGAACGGCACGCCCTACTACACCAATTCCTCCCACCTGCCCGTGGGCTATACCGAGGATGTGTTCTCCGCCCTGGATATCCAGGATGAACTGCAGACCCTCTATACCTCCGGCACCGTGTTCCACGCGTTCCTGGGTGAAAAGCTGCCCGACTGGAAGGCCGCCGCCAACCTGGTGCGCAAGATCGCCGAGAATTATAAGCTGCCCTACTACACCATGTCCCCCACCTATTCGGTGTGCAAGGATCACGGCTACCTCACCGGCGAACAGTACACCTGCCCCGTCTGCGGCCAGAAAACCGAGGTGTACAGCCGCATCACCGGCTATTACCGCCCGGTGCAGAACTGGAACGACGGCAAGGTGCAGGAGTTCAAGGACCGGAAGGTATACAACATCGGCCGCTCCGTGCTGACCCACACCGGCCCCAGGCCCACCCTGGCGGACGCCGCCATCGAGGCCGCCTTTGAAACGCCCTGCTGCGCCCCGGCAGAGCCCATGACGGCCCCCGAACCCGAAGAAGCCCCCGCCCGGGAAACGGTCCAGGCCGGCGGCAGCGTGCTGCTCTTCAAGACTCCCACCTGCCCCAACTGCAAGGCCGCCATGGCGCTGCTGGACAAGGCCGGCATTTCCTACCAGGCCCTGAACGCCAATGAGGAAAAAGAACTGGTGGAGAAATTCGAAGTCAAGCAGGCCCCCACCCTGGTACTGGTGGGCGACAGCGGGTATGAAAAGTTCCGCGGCGTCAGCGATATCAAGGGCTGGCTGATGCAGCGGAATTAAAGAGGAACACCGATCCAACAGAAAACGAAGAAAATTCCGCAGGGAAAGCGCGTTTTCTCCCTGCGGATTTTCTCGCTTTATGGCTTACGCAACAGCAAACAATTCTCAGGAGGTTGCTTTATGCACGATATCATCGTCGTAGGCGGCGGGCCGGCGGGCATGACGGCGGCGCTGTACGCCCTGCGCAACGGGAAAAGCGCCCTGGTCATCGAGCGGAACGGCTTCGGCGGCCAGATCACCCACTCCCCCAAGGTGGAAAATTATCCCGGCACCCTGCAAATGAGCGGCAATGAATTTGCCGAAAGGATGCTGGAGCAGATCCTGGCCCAGGGCGCGGAAATCGAACTGGAAACCGTGACGGCCGTGGAGGACCATGGAGATCATAAAACGGTGGTGACCGAGGAAGGCAGCCGGTTCGATGGGCGCGCAGTGGTGCTGGCCACGGGCGTCAAGCACCGGATGCTGGGGCTTCCGGGAGAAGAAGCGCTGGTAGGCGAAGGAATTTCTTTCTGCGCCGTCTGCGACGGAGATTTTTACGCCGGCAAGAGCGTATGCGTGGCCGGCGGCGGCAATTCCGCCCTCCAGGAAGCGCTGCTGCTGGCGGACAAATGCGGGGAAGTGACCATCCTGCAGGATCTGCCCCAGTGCACCGGCGAAAAAAAGCTGCAGGATCTTCTGTTCAGCCGCCCCAACGTGCGGGTGATGACCAGCGTCCGCATCACGGGGCTTTTGCAGGAAAACGGCAGCCTGACAGGGGTCAGCATCCGGGAAGCCCAGGGCGAGGAAAAAGCCATCCCCTGTGACGGATTGTTCGTGGCCATCGGCCTGATCCCGGAAAACGAGCCCTTCCGTTCCCTGGCGGACCTGAACGCTTACGGCTATTTCGATTCGGACGAGCGCTGCCTGACCCGCACCCCCGGCGTTTACGCGGCGGGAGACTGCCGCAGCAAAAGCGTTCGGCAATTGGCCACCGCCATTGCCGACGGCGCCTGCGCCGCCCTGGCGGCCTGCCGCTTCCTCAACGGGCAGTAAAAACCCAAGTTTTACATAATAAAACAACAGCATAGTCAAACTGATTTTTGGGGCCTGGATAAGAAAGAAATCTGTCCTGGTCCTGTTTTATTGCAGGTTTTTTTCCCCCCCCAAATTAATTCCAATGCTCCCTCGATAGAAGATATAGTAAACATATTTCATGGTAAGGAATCCATTGACAGAGCCATTCCGGTATTGTATAATTTTCCCAGATCAGGTAATAGAATCCATTCTATTGTTTGTTTAATTCTGGAGCATAAAAGGGCAAAATATAATATTATGGAGATGATTTCATGCGTAAAACTGTTTCTATGATTCTAGCTTGCATCCTGCTGGTATTGTCCATAAGTCCCTCTCTTGCGGAACCAAGCAAGTTCATAGCAAATGCAAAAAAAGACTCCAAAGGCAGCAAAGAAGGGGTAATCACTTTTGATGCTAATGGAGGAGATCCGTTTAATGTTCCTGCAAAACAATTGATCACATTGCAGAAAAAAAGCACATTGCCCAAGGAATCTCCAAGATGGAATGGGCATACTTTCCTAGGATGGGCGCTGAAAGCAGATGAAAAAACACCAAAGTATTTCCCGGGTGATTCCGTTACGTTCAAAAAGAGCACTGTGCTTTACGCTATATGGGAAAATGCCAAGAATCTCGGAAG
>CAZQAM010000011.1:0-12911 GCA_964591355.1 uncultured Oscillospiraceae bacterium | reverse complement strand
CTGGAGCTGATACCCAGATTCGAACTGGGGACCTCATCCTTACCAAGGATGCGCTCTACCGGCTGAGCTATATCAGCAGGGACAACGTCCTCATTATACACAAAACAGGGAAAAAATCAAGAGGAAAAAACTCATTTTCAGAAAAAAATTTATACGCCGCGGAAAAATGTCCCCTGGGGCCGAAAAGGCCGGGTCCCGTCCGGAAAACAGCAGAAAGAATAAAATTGATGGTTGTTTTTATGTCCATTTTAGGGTAAGCTGTATGAGGCGCCCATCCCGGCCGAGAAAGGAGCAGTTTATGCTGATCTTAAAGCATATCACCAAGGACTATTCCGCAGGAGACATGAAAGTGGAAGCCCTGCGGGGGATCGATCTGCAGTTCCGTCAGAGTGAATTTGCCGCCATTTTGGGCCCTTCCGGCTGCGGCAAAACCACGCTGCTCAATATTATCGGCGGTCTGGATCAGTATACCGCCGGCGATCTGATCATCAACGGACGCACCACCAGACAGTTCAAAGACGGAGACTGGGATGCCTACCGCAATCATTCCATCGGTTTTGTTTTCCAGAATTATAACCTGATCCCCCATCAGACGGTGTTATCCAATGTAGAACTGGCGCTGACCCTTTCCGGCGTAGGCAAAGAGGAAAGGCGCCGCCGGGCTGTCAGCGCGCTGGAAAGAGTGGGCCTGGGGGATCAGCTCCGCAAAAAGCCCAACCAGATGAGCGGCGGGCAGATGCAGCGGGTGGCCATCGCCCGGGCATTGGTCAACGATCCGGAAATCCTTTTGGCCGACGAGCCCACCGGCGCCCTGGACAGCGAAACCAGCCTGCAGGTCATGGAGATCCTCAAGGAAATTTCCCGGGACAGGCTGGTGATCATGGTGACCCACAATCCCGACCTGGCGGACCGGTACGCCAGCCGGATCATCCGGCTGCTGGACGGGCGGGTGATCAGCGATTCCATGCCCTATGAAACCCCGGAAGCTTCGGACAAGGAAGCTCTGCGCCGGAAAAAGCCCTCCATGGGCTTTGGCACCGCGCTGATGCTGTCCCTCAATAACCTGATGACCAAAAAGGGCCGCACCCTGCTCACCGCCTTTGCCGGCTCCATCGGCATCATCGGCATCGCGCTGATCCTCTCCCTTTCCTCCGGCGTGAACCGGTACATCCATCGGGTGGAGCAGGATACCCTGTCCTCCTATCCCCTGGAAATCAACGAGCGCACCATGGATATGACCGGCGCCATGAGCAGCCTGATGGGCATTGACACGGGCCGGACAGCGCACGAAGAAGGCAAAGTGTATTCCGGCAGCCGCATGACCCAGCTGATGAGCGCCTGGATGAGCGGCATCACGGAAAACAATCTGGAGGCCTTCAAGAAATTCCTGGACAGCGACAGCGGCATCCAGTCCCGGGTCAGCGGCATTCAGTACCAGTACAATACGCCGCTCACCCTGTTCAGGATCCAGGAAAACGGAACGCCGCTGCAGGTGAACCCCTCCACCACCCTGGAGGCCACCGGCATGATGAATATGATCCAGTCCGCCGCTTCCATGGGCGGATTTCAGCAGACCATGATGAACGCTTCCCTGCAGCGAATGAATGCCTTCCAGGCGCTGCTGGACAATCCGGACCTGCTGTCTTCCCAGTATGACATTCTGGCCGGCCGCCTGCCGGAGCGCATGGACGAAGTGGTGATCATCACCAACCGGTACACGGAATTGAACGATTATCTGCTCTATACCCTGGGGCTCAGGGACCAGAGTGAATTGAAGGGCATATTCGATCAACTGATGCTGGGCCATGAAATCCAGAGCGAGGAGATGGAATTCACCTACGACCAGCTCCTGGCCTTGCGTTTTTACCTGATGGTCAATACCGATTTTTACGAAAAGCAGGGCTCTTCCTGGGTGGACCGCCGGACGGATCCGGACTATATCGCAAAAAAGCTCAAAGACGCCATGGAGATCCGGGTGGTGGGCATCCTGCGCCCGGCGGAAGGCGCGGTGGCCACCTCCCTGAGCGGCGCGGTGGGCTACCGGGAAGAACTGATGGCGCATTTGCTCCGGCAGGTGGAAAACAGCGAAATCGTGCAGCAGCAGCTTTCAGATCCCACCGTCAGCGTGTTTACCGGCCAGCCCTTCGATACCAACCGTACGGATCTGCTGGCCGCCCTGGATACCATGAGCATCAGCGCGTTCTTTGATCAGTATGGCGGCGTGCTGGGGCTGAACGCGGAAATCCAGAAGCGCATCAGTCAGGTGCCCTCCTTCGCCCTGGACATGATCAACAAGGAAGATGTCAAGCAGGTGCTGCGCACCACGATGCCGGCCAATTCAGGCAATACGCTGGAGAAAAACCTGATGGACCTGGGCGTAAGCGATATCGGCAGGCCCAGCGCCATCTACATCTATCCCAGAAGCTTTGAGGACAAAGAGCAGATCACCGCGCTCATCGACGCCTATGACGACGTGGCGGAGGAGAAGAACGTGATCCATTATACCGATTACGTGGGGCTGCTCATGTCCTCCGTTACCAACATCATCAACGCCGTCAGCTATGTGCTGATCGCTTTCGTGGCCATTTCGCTTGTGGTTTCCTCCATCATGATCGGGATCATCACCTACATCAGCGTGCTGGAGCGCACCAAGGAAATCGGCATTCTCCGGGCCATCGGCGCCTCGAAAAGGGATATTTCCCGGGTATTCAACGCCGAAACCCTCATTGTGGGGTTTGCCGCCGGCGTCCTGGGCATCCTGGTGACGGTTTTGCTGGTGGCGCTGATTAATGTGATCCTTTATCATGTCACCGGCATTCCGGATCTGGCCGGCCTCCCCCATTTTTCCGCCATAATCCTGGTGGCCATTTCCATGGCGCTGACGCTGATTGCCGGGCTGATTCCTTCCCGCATGGCGGCGGGGAAGGATCCGGTGGTGGCCCTGAGAACGGAGTGAGCCCATGCTTCCGACCCTTATCCGGACGCTCGCCGAGCATGAAGCGCGGGATGTCTATCAGCAGCATCTGACCCGGGATTTCCTGCCCAGCGAGCGCAAGCCCTGGAGCCGCATCGAAGCGGCCCTGGCCCGGGGTGATTACCGGTGCCTGGGCATGATGCAGGAGGAAGCCCTCCTGGCCTACGCTTTTTTCGCTTCCCTGCCGGGAGAAAAGGGCAGCCGGGATTACCTGCTGGATTATTTCGCCGTTCTTCCCGCGCACAGGGGAAGGGGCCTGGGCTCGGATTTTCTCCATCGTATGCGGGATTGCCTGCCGGACGCCCGGCATATCCTGTGCGAGGCGGAAAACCCGGATTATACCGAAGACAGCGCGGAAAAGGCGCTCCGGGAAAGGCGCCTCCGGTTTTATCGGCGCGGAGGCGTCATGGATACCGGCGTCGCCGCCCGGATCTGCGGCGTGGAATACCGCATCCTGGCCTTCCCCGGCGCCGGTGAAAGCATCTGCGATATCCGGGCATTATACAGCGCTTTCTACCACAGCTTTTTCCCGCCCCGGCTTTACAGCCGGCAGATGCTGATCCGCTGATCTCCTTCCATTTTATGGGGATTGTGATTGACAGGCAACGAAGAGGATGCTATAATTCTAACAGACTGTACAGAAACAAAACAGCATCGTTTCCGTGCATGATTCCATCCAAATATATCCGGTTATTCACCCGAAAAGGAGGAGAATCCCATGAACATCCTGCCTGTAACCGATCCCGCATTCAGGCCCTACGGCCGTATTGTGGAGGGCTATGATGTCAGCGGCATGCTCAAGGCCCTGGCCAAAACCCCCATTACCGACGGCGTGGAATACGTGCCTCACGACGATACCCTGGGCAATGCCGAAGGCGCTTGCGCGCTTGGCGACGCCATGTTCGGCGGCATGCCCTATCAGCTGGGCTGGTGCAACGGGCACAACACCAAACTGAACTGCCTGGAATATCACCGGGACAGCGAATTCAACCTGGGGTGCGAGGATTTTATCCTGCTCATCGCCACCCTGGCCGATATGGAAAACGATACCCTGGACACCGCCAAGGTCAAAGCCTTCCGGGTGCCCGCCGGGGTGCTGGTGGAGGTCTATGCCACCACGTTCCATTACGCTCCCTGCCATGTGGATCCCGCCAAGGGCTTCCATGTCATGGTGGCCCTGCCCAAAGATACCAATACCGATTACCGCCCCGCCGCCGGAGGGAACCACCTGGACAGCACCCTCTGGGCCCGGAACAAATGGCTGCTGGCCCACAAGGACAGCAGCGAGGCCGCCCAGGGCGCCTATGTGGGCCTGGTGGGCGAAAACATCGATATCGCCAAGGACCTGTAAACCCGATTCCCCGCAGGAGACGGACTCCTGCTGAAATGATATTTATGAGGAGTGATTTCTTATGGTGAACAACATTCCCCAGGTCAAGCTGGGCATCGTTGCCGTATCCCGCGACTGTTTCCCCATCGGGCTGTCCATTGCCCGCCGCGAAGCCATCAAGAAGGCTTTCAAGGGCGATTTGTATGAGTGCCCGGTGACTGTGGAAAATGAAAAAGACATGCTCAAGGCCGTTTCCGATGTGAAGGCTGCCGGCTGCAACGCGCTGGTGGTGTTCCTGGGCAACTTCGGCCCCGAAACCCCCGAGACCCTCATCGCCAGGAACTTTGACGGCCCCTGCATGTTCGTGGCTGCCGCCGAAGGCGACGGCGATCTGATCAACGGCCGCGGCGACGCGTACTGCGGCATGCTGAACTGCTCCTACAACCTGGGCATGCGGCACCTGACGGGCTACATCCCCGAATATCCCGTGGGCACCGCGGAGGATATCGCCCGGATGATCGGCGATTTCGTGCCCGTGGCCCGGGCCGTCATCGGCGTCAAAAACCTCAAGATCATCACCTTCGGGCCCCGGCCCCAGGATTTCTTCGCCTGCAACGCCCCCATCAAAGGCCTCTACGAACTGGGCGTGGAGATCGAGGAAAACAGCGAACTGGACCTGCTGGTGAGCTACAAGGCCCACGCCGGCGACAAGCGCATTGCCGAAGTGGCCGCCGATATGGCCAAGGAAATGGGCGAAGGCAAGTACTACGCGGAAATGCTGGAGCGCATGGCCCAGTTTGAGCTGACGCTGCTGGATTGGGCCGAAAACCACAAGGGCGCCCGCCAGTTCGTGGCCTTTGCCGACAAGTGCTGGCCCGCGTTCCCCGAGCAGTTTGGCTTTGAGCCCTGCTATGTGAACAGCCGCCTGGCCTCCCGGGGCATCCCGGTGAGCTGCGAAGTGGATATCTACGGCGCGCTGAGCGAATACATCGGCGCCTGCGTATCCGAGGACGCCGTGACCCTGCTGGATATCAACAACTCCGTGCCCGCCTCCATGTGGGAGAAGCAGATCAAGGGCAAGTACGATTACGTGCTCACCGATACCTTCATGGGCTTCCACTGCGGCAACACGCCTTCCTGCAAGATGTGCGCCGACCGGGCCATCAAGTATCAGCTGATCCAGCATCGCCTGCTGGAGCCCGAAGGAAGCGAGCCTGACTTCACCCGCGGCACCCTGGAAGGCGACATCGCTCCCGGCGACATCACCTTCTATCGCCTCCAGTGCGACAGCAACGGCGATCTGCGCTCCTACATCGCGGAAGGCGAAGTGCTGCCCGTGGCCACCACCTCCTTTGGCGGCATCGGCGTATTCGCCATTCACGAGATGGGCCGCTTCTATCGCCACGTGCTGATCCAGAAGCGCTATCCGCATCACGGCGCCGTGGCCTTCGGCCATCACGGCAAGGCCCTGTTCGAGGTGTTCAAGTTCCTGGGCGTGAAGGACATCGCTTACAACCAGCCCAAATCCCTTCCCTACCCCACCGAGAACCCCTGGGCATAAACCCCATCAAAAAAACAGCTCCGGCGAAAAGCCGGGGCTGTTCTTTTTGTCCTGTGCCGGGATTATTCCCGTTCCCGGAAGATATTTTCATAATCCTGCAATTCGTGATACATCGCCATCACATAGGCCGTTTCACCGTCGATACGATACAGCCACAGATAGCGGTGCTTCGCAAAATGAATCTTGCGGATTTCCCGCTCCCGCAAATCCGGGTCGGCGCAAAGCGGCCTGCTGCCGGCGACATAGGCCAGGGCTTCTTCCGTATCCGTCGCGTCGTCCAGCAGGCTTGCCGCTGCCTGCCCGTTTTTCAATTCCACATAAAGATAGCGGACAAAAGCATCCAGCTGCTCCCTTGCCCGCTCGGTCAAATGCACTTTATAAACCATACGTTTTTCTCAGCCCCTGGATGGCCTCTGCCGCGTCCATGGTTTTTCCCTGGTCGATCTGCCGGGAAGCGGCATCCACATCCCGCAGGATTTGGCTTTTGCCTACAGGCGCAAATGGGGAGGACTTATCATCAAAGAGTTTTTTCGTCATTTCAAAAATGACGCGCACATCCTCTTCCGGCATCATGCGGAGCATCGCGATCGTGGATTCCAGCGTACTCATGCTTCATCCCCCTTTCTTCCTCCTTGATTATACCACAGCTTGCCCGGATGAACAAGCGTTTTTCCCGCACAGCAAAAGCCAGCGCCGGGAAACCGGCGCTGGCGAAAGGTTTTGGAGGGATTATTCCTCCTCGGCTTCGTCCGGGGTGGGGGCGCGGAGGAGGTAGAGGGTGGTATTTTCGGGGCCGGCAAGGGTGAGGCGGAGGAAGGCATCCTGCTGGATTTGCAGCGTCACCTGGGCCCCGGCGGATTCGCTCTTCAGCGCGCCGCCCGCAAAATCAAATTTCACCTGGGTATCGCCAAAGCGGGGGCCGCCCAGTATGCCGCTGCTTCCCTCGATGTACAGGTCGGTGCGGTCAGCGGCATAATCGGCGAGGACGGGGCTGCCGTCCACGTCCACGTACCGGCAGACCCAGTACCCGGCGAACAGCGCCAGCGGGGCGTCGGGGAGCGGGTCGGCGGGGGCATAATACGCCGGCTTTTCCCGGGTGAAGAAGCCCTCGCTGTCGCCCAGCATCAGGTTACCATTGGCCCAGGTGGCCAGGTCGGGCTCCGCCGCGTCGTCCAGGTACACGTATCCGTCGTCGAATTTCCACGTGCCGGTTTTCTCCTCCTGCAGGGGGACGGCCAGGCGGTAGGTGCCATCGGCGTTCAGGGTCAGTTCCGCCACCGCGCCGCCCAAATCGAAGTACCACAGGCCGGTGACGTCCGCTTCCGCCAGGGCCAGGCCCGCCGAAAGCACAAGGATAAGCGCCAGATATATCGCAATATGTTTTTTCATAATAGGGCTCCTTTCGAATCTCAGTATCCATACTTGGTCGACTGCGATAAGCCAAGATTAGGCTGAGAAGGCTTGTGCTCGTCACGTTGCAGAAAAGAATCAGTCGCTTTCAAAATACACTGGCGTTTCACACCGCTGTCCGGATGCATCGGTGACGACTAAATAGCATTTGGCATCAATGGCGCTTTCATACAGTTCTGTAGGTTCTGACTTAGAATATGTAATTAGAGCGTTTGTGATATGATAGGCTCCCGAATAACGCTTTTTAGGTGCCTGATCGAACGTTTCGTCCCATTCAAGTGTGTCCATAAAACACAGCTCGTCTGTTTTGATATCCCACAATGAATAAACAAAAATTGTATCCATATCGTAAATCCCGTACAGCCTATGCGCATATCCTCTTACACGATATGGTGCTATACCACCATATACACTATATATTACTTGACCGGAAGAATTAGTGATACGTTTTCCAGATACAACTTCCACCGTTAGTTTTGTTGCCACCGATGCTTCATCGCTGACCGTCTCTTCCCCGTTTCGTGTATCCGTGACCACACACCGGAAAATGCCGCCATCAGCGGTGCCTTTGGACATATAACCTGTCCATGTATAAGCGTTGTGGCCCATGCTATGTACGTCCTGCCACCCGGAGGGGGTCTTCTGCTCCCAGCGGTATTCCAGGGTATCCTTGGTACCGTCATACGCTATGGCCTCACAGATGAAAGAATGGACATACTGATCCCTGTCGGCGTCAGTATCCAGTATTACGCTTCGAGGCTGTCCGGTGATGATGGGTTCTCCTAAGAAGGAATATACCAGCACTTCCTTCCGGTCACACGCCTTTGTGGCATCCTCGGCATAGCACACATACGTTCCCGCATAGCGAGCGATAAATGTGTCAGTCGCCGTATCACCGTAGGACATCGGTTCGGCATGCCCGTCCGTGGGGTCCATGAACCACCAGGAATAGCGGTAGGGCTCTACTCCGTTTTTCGGAACCGCATGCAGCGTGGTGCCATCCTTGCTTGTAATGTACGCAACATCTAAAAGGTCGATCCTGAAAACGGGGTCTTGCACAGTGACTGTGATCGAATCCGCCCAGCGGCCTGTGGCGTCCTCCGCATGATAATAGTATTGTCCGGATTCGGTGACATCGTGATAGAAGAAATTCCGCTGGTTGGAATAGGAGTCGACCTTCTCACCGTTCCGGTAAAGCGTGAAGGTAAACGGCTCTTCGCCATCGGCCATCACGATGCCAAGGGTGTATTTCCCTTCGTCAATCATCCCGCTTTGAGGCTGCCGGGCAATACTCAGCTGCGGATAGCGCACCTTGACTGTGCAGGAGGCGGCATCGTCCATCGCGTCGGTGGCCAGGAAGGTGTATACCACTTCCTTGCTGCCGTCTCCCGTGATGGAAGCGGTGAATTCCCCGTCGTTCCCCGGCTGGGTGGGGATCTCCTGGCCGTCCCGCAGCCAGACGCCGGTGTAGGGCCCGATGCCGCCGTAAGCCTCGGCCCACAATTCGTAGTCCTGCCCATCCAGCAGCTCCACCACCTCGGTGTCGGTCTTGGCCTCAAAGGGATCGGCGTCGTACACGATGGCGGCCTTGGAGGTAACGGTATTGCCGGCGGCGTCCTCCACCTCGCAGAGGTATTGGCCCGTCTTCGGCAAATGATGCTCGCCCACCCCGGGAACCTCAAACGCCGAGCCGTACCCCACGGGGTTTCCGTCGATGTCATACCAGGTATAGTAATAGGTATCCGGGGCATCGGTAAAGGGCACGCCGCCAGCGGCCTTGCAGGTGAGGATCACGGGATCCATTTCGCTGGTACTGGTGTTTTCCGGCTGCTGGGAGATGTACAGGTTATAGGTCACCAGCACCCTCGCGCTGTCCACGTGGTTCCCCTTGGCATCGTACACTTGGCAGTAATACCTGCGATTGCCCTTTTGGGCTTCCAGGGTGCTGTCAGTTCCGTTTTCCGCGTTGAACCAGAAAGGCCAATCGGTGACCGAGCTCATTCCGCGCCATTGATAGGTGTAGGGCGGGGTGCCGCCCGCGGCCTCCACGGACAGGGTGAGGGAGCCGCCGTCATGGTCGATGGCGCCGCCCACGGGCTGGGTGACGATCCGCAGCTCGTCCTGGTGGCCCGCATCCGGCGGGAGATTGCGGAGCTGATCCATGATGCTGCTGCCGTTCATGGGGACATTGACGGGCACTTCCTCGGTTTTTGTGGCCCCGCAGCGGGCGCAGGTGTAGGTTTTCACCCCGGTTTCCAGATAGCCCGCCGGCACGGTGGTGACGCCGTGATCCCATTCGTGGCCCAGGGGGTCGATGGCGCGGGTCTGCACATCCTTGCAGCGGGAGCAGGAACGGCTTTCCTCCCCGGCCTCCGTACAGGTGGCGGCTTGGGTCACCTTCCAATCGCTCCACTGGTGCTTGCCCCCCAGGGCCTTGATTTGCTGCTTCTGCTTTTGGCCGCAGACGGAGCAGACCCGCTCCCGCAGGCCTTTCTCTGTGCAGGTGGCGGGGGTGATCACCTTCCAAGAGCCGTACTTGTGCTTGCCGGTGGCCTTGATGGTGATGGTATCGGTCTTTTTGCAGACGGAGCAGGTGCGGCGGCTGGTGCCGTCCTCTCCGCAGGTGGCTTTCTTCACGATCTTCCAGGCGCTCCATTTGTGCCCGGCGGGGATGGTCTTGGTTTCGGTTTTCCCGCAGCGGGAGCAGGTGCGGCTTTGGGTGCCGGCGGCGGTGCAGGTTGCGGCCTTGGTGGTTTTCCACGCGCTCCAGCTATGGCCCAGGGCGGGGATGGACTCGGTCTTTCTCTCGCCGCAGTTGCAGTAACTGGTTTTTACGCCACTTTCCGTGCAGGTGGGCTGCTTGGTGATGACGGATTGGGCAAAGTTATGGGTGTGCTCCACCAGGGTGTCCGCCTGAGTGGGCAAAGCCAGCGCAAACAGCATGAGCAGCAGCGCCAGGGGGATCAGGATCCGCAGCGATTTTTTCATCTTGTTCCTTCCTTTCTTCTGCGTCGGTCGTTCAAGAAAAAACAGGCGCCGCCGCCCCTGTTACGGGAGCGCGCCGCGCCTGATGAAAGCATGGCAGACAAACAAAACCGGGCTATGCTGGCTGGCTGGGAAATGATCGCGCGTCGCGTCATGCCTGTCAACTCCCTTTTCTGTTTATCCCGCGATTTATTTTAATATACCAAAAAGTGAAGAAAATGTAAAGCCCCGGCCCTGCGCCGGGCCGGGGTCCATCGTCATTTTTCCGGCACCTGATTAGATGTGCCGAACCCGATCATGCTGTACACATTCCGGGTGCTGTTGGCCGAGTGGTTGATTTTCTCCCCCATGAAAAGCAGGCAGGCCGTGCCGCCGCCATCCAGGTTCAGCGCCTCGGTGACGCCTTTTTCGATCATCTTATCCGCCAGCCAGGTCAGGTACGTGCCGGCGTTATTTTTTTCCGGCATGCGGCCCTCCACGCACAGCACGAAATAATGGTACGGCGCGATCATGCCCAGGGCCATCCGCGGCTCCTTATAGGTGTAGTACTCCTTGCGCAGCATGTATTCGCTCAGCTGTCCGTTCTGCACCAGAATGGGCCCGAAGGAAAAGGTATGCACCGCGCCCATGTCGATGTATTCCCGGGCGGTGTGCTCCGTGTTCAGGAAGGTTTTCATGCTGCCGTCCTCAAACACCGCCAGCACATTCAAATTGGGAAAGGAAGCGTCCTTTTCCCGGGTCTTTTCCAGGATGATCTGCCCGTTGCGGATGATGATCCCCGGGGGGATCCCTTTGCCGTCGCCGTTGTCGATGCGGATGCCGAAATGATCGTCGGACATGGCCAGCACCGCCTTATTCTCCCGGGCCGTCACAAGGGGGCTCCGGGCCGACCGGCCGGGGTTTTTGCCGTTCAGGAAGGCGTTCAGAGGGGACGCCGGGCTGCATTTTACGTCGCCTTCATACCAGACCAGCTTGTTTTTTACATCCACCCATTTCTGCAGATCAATGGAAATGTCTTTGGAAAGATAGATCCAGTGCCCGTCGTCCTGATCCACATGGATGAATTCTTCCACGCCGGCCTCCGCCGACAGGAAGCCCGCTTCATCCAGGGGCGGCATTTCCACCGGCACCCTGGCGCCGTGGGCCGGCTCGGGGGTAGGCTTGGGGGTCTTGGTCGGCTTCGGGGTCCGGGTGGGCCTGGGCGTGTTGGTGGGCGGCGGCACCGGCGAAGGGGACGGCGCCGTATCGGTGGGGACGCACTGGCCGGAGAAAATGAAGGCCTGCAATTCCGGCGTGGCGACGCCCGTTTCCTCCAGGCCGTTGTTTTTCTGCAGCTGCATCACCCGCTCCGCCATCAGGCTGTTGTACTGGTCGTTGACCTTCTTATCCTTGAAGTACCCCAGCCAGTACATCGCCGTTTTGAGGCGCTGCACATCCCGGCCCTCCATGCCCTTTTTCAGCGTGCGGTATTCCTCCGCGCAGGAAACGGCGCAGAGGCTGATGAGCAGCACGCACATCAGCCCCGCGAAGATCAGCCGGAGGATCTTTTTACTTCGCATTTTTCACCTGGCTCCAGAACGCGTTGTAAATGGTCAGCTTGTCGTCGGGGATATCGTGGAAGAATTCGCAGCGGTCGATGACATCCTGGGGCGGATTGATGGTGGGATTCTCGGTATAATCCTCCCCCATCAGTTTGATCGCTTCGGTGTTGGGCGAGGAATACCAGATGTATTCGCAGTTCTTCTGGGCGATCTCGGGCCGGCAGAGGAAGTCGATGAGCTTTTCGGCGTTTTCCTTATTCTTCGCCGTGGCGGGGATCACCATGGGGTCGATCCACACGTTGCTGCCTTCCTTGGGCACCGCGTAGTCCAGATCCTCGTTCTTTTCCATGGCGTACAGCGCGTCACCGGAATACATCAGGGCCAGGGCCGCTTCATTGGCCACCATCTTGTCTTTGGTTTCATCCACGTAATATGCCTTCACCAGGGGCTTCTGGGCCACCAGATGATCGGTGGCGGCTTTGAGCTCGGTCAGTTCCCGGGTGTTCATGGAATAGCCCAGGTATTTCAGCGCGACGCCCATGGTGTCGCGGATGGAATCCAGCATGAAAATGCTGTCGGCGTACTTTTCATTCCACAGGATGCCCCAGGAATCCACTGGCTCATCCACCATCTTGGTGTTGTAGAGGATGCCCACGGTGCCCCACATGAACGGCACGGAATATTTGTGATCCGGATCGTAATCCGGGTTGGCCATCCAGGGCTCCACATACTGATAATTGGGCACGTTGTCGAAATTGATTTCCGCCAGCATGTTTTCGGAAATCATGCGTTCCACGCAGTAATCGGAGGGAAACACCAGGTCATAAGCGCCGGGGCTGACCCGCACCTGCACCATCATATCCTCGTTGGTGGTAAAATACATTTTATTCACATGAATGCCGGTTTCCTTTTCAAAGAGATCAAACACTTCTTCATCCATGTAATCATACCAGTTGTATACGTTGACCACATTGCCGCTGGACTGAACGGCCTCCTCTTGGGCGGGAGCTTCCGTAACGGCAGGAACCGCAGGTTCCTGGGGCGCTTCCTTGCCGGGCTTCAAAAGGACGGCAGCCAGCACAGCGGCAAGCACCAGAAGGGCGGCAATGG
>CAZQAM010000010.1:0-13636 GCA_964591355.1 uncultured Oscillospiraceae bacterium | reverse complement strand
AGGACAAAAAATCCATCCCGAATCTTTCAATTTTTTAGACGAGAAATAGTATTACTTATGTCCACAGTCGTAACGGACATCGGATTTTTATCCCAAAATCCATGTGACAAAACCGACGCGACCGCAAAGATCGCGCCGGTTTCATATTCTTTTGCACCGGTGATCGCTTCCTCAAAGCACCTTCCTTACGGAGGGCGCCTCAAGCGGCAGGCTGTATTTTAACGCTTATTGGCCGGGCATATGAATTGACGCGCCCATGCTTTCCCTGAGCCTTTGCGAAAGCAGCGTATAGCGCATGGCGATATGGTTGTTTTTCACCATGGCGGCGATGCAGTCCTCCCGCCCCACCAGCACCACCAGCTTCCGGGCCCGGGTCAGGGCGGTATAAAACAGGTTCCGGGTCAGCAGCCGGGGAGGGCCGCCCACCACCGGCATCACCACGCAGGGGAATTCGCTGCCCTGGCTCTTGTGCACCGAGAGGCAGTAAGCCAGCTCCACTTCCTCCAGCATCTGATAATCGTATTCCACCGTGCGTTCCTCGTCATAGCGCACGGTGACCACCCGGTCCTCCGTGTCCACCTGTTCCACAAAGCCCACGTCGCCGTTGAACACGCCCTCGCCCTCTTCCCCGCTGTCCATTTTCCAGGGCAGCTGGTAATTGTTGCGCACGTGCATCACCTTGTCCCCCGTGCGGAAAATGGTGTCGCCGTAAACCACTTCCTTTTTCCAGGGAGCGGGCGGGTTCAGAGCTTCCTGCAGCATGGCGTTGAGCTGGTGCACACCTGCGCCCGCTTTCCGGGTGGGAGAAAGCACCTGGATATCCCGGGCGGGATGATCGGAATGCAGGAAGGCCGGCAGCCGCTTGCCGCACAGGCCCACGATGGCCCGGGCCGCATCCTCCGCGAAGGGCTGGCGCTCGAAGAAAAAATCGCTGTCTTTCCGGTTCAGAACGGGCGCTTCCCCATGGTTGATCCGGTGGGCATTCAGAACGATCAGGCTTTCCTCCGACTGGCGGAAAATATCCGTCAGCCGCACCGAGGGGATCACGCCGCTTTGCAGGATATCCCCCAGCACGTTGCCCGCGCCGACTGATGGCAATTGATCGGCGTCCCCCACCAGGATCAGCTTGGTGCCGGGCCTAAGTGCCCGCAGAAGCGCGCGCATCAGAAACACATCCACCATGCTCATTTCATCCACGATCACGCAGGCGGCGTCCAGGGGATTCTGCTCGTTCCGCTGGAATTTTCCTTCCTCCCCGGCGAACTCCAGCAGCCTGTGCAGCGTTTTTGCCTCGTGGCCCGTGGCCTCGCTCATGCGCTTGGCCGCCCGGCCGGTGGGCGCCGCCAGCAACACCTCCCTGCCCAGCAGGGACAGGATGCAGTTGATGATGGTGGTCTTGCCCGTGCCCGGGCCGCCGGTAATCACCAGCAGCCCCCGCTGCGCCGCTTCGGATACCGCTCTGCGCTGGTTCTCGCTGAAGCGGATGCCTATTTCTCCTTCAAACTCCCGGATGTGGGTCTGCACCGCCGGATCAAAGGCGCCCTGGGCCGCGCCCATGAGCAGGGTCAGGTATCGGGCGATCTCATTTTCCGCGTAATAATACGGCGCCAGCAGCAGCGCTTCTTCCGCCAGATCATCCGCTTCCGCGCGGATCACCTCCCGGGCGAAAATGAGCTTTTCCAGGGGGTTGTCCAGCATCTCCGGCGCGACTCTGAGCGCTTTCGAGGCCTCATTCAGCAATTGGGTCCTGGGCAGATAGGTGTGCCCTTCTCCGGCGGCAGCCTCCATCAGCACGTATTTCAGCCCCGCGCTCAGGCGGTATTCGCTGTCCGGTGGGATGCCCAGGCTGAGGGCGATCCTGTCCGCCGTCAAAAAGCCCACGCCCTCGATCTCGTCCATCAGCCGGTAAGGGTTTTCCCGGATCTTCCTTTGCGCGTCGGCGCCGTATGCCCGGCTGATCTTCACCGCCAGGGAGGGCGATACCCCATAGGACTGCAGAAACACCATGGCCTCCCGGACGGCATACTGCTCCCGGAAGGAATCGCCGATCTGCTGCGCCCGCTTTTTCCCGATGCCCGGCACCTCCGTCAGCCTTTCCGGGTGCTCGGACAGGATATCCAGCGTCATTTTTCCGAATTCCGCCACCAGCAGCTTCGCCGTGGCGGGGCCCACGCCGCGGATCAGACCGCTGCCCAGATAGCGCTCGATGCCCAGCAGCGTGGTGGGCTTCTGGATCTCACAGGCAGTAGCTTTCCATTGCCTGCCGTATTGCGGATGCTCCGTCCAGCCGCCCTCCAGGATCACCTGCTCTCCCGCTGCCAGAGACGGCAGCACCCCCACCACCGTCACGCTTTCCCGGCCCATGCGCATCTGCACGACCGAGTAACCATTTTCCTCATTGCGGAAAATGGTTTCCTCCATCACGGCTTCGATTTTCCTGTCCTGCGCGGCGGCCTGGGTATCCGGCATACGGTCCTCCTTGGCTTTATTTGCCTTCCATTATAGCGGAAACCGGACGCGGATGCAAGGGAGAGCGCGGACGGAAGGGATACGGACGGAGCGTTCTCTTTCGGAGCCCGAAAGAGAACCAGAAAGGGCGGCATTTTTCGTGTAAACGCGGCAATCGCGTCAAGAAACTTTGACGCATACCCCCGCTCCCGGGATGGATCCAGGGACGAACCTCAAGCAACCGCCTGTGGCGGATATTTTGCTTGAGGTGAGATCAGCCGAAACGAGCAATGTCCGCTGTGCGGACTTGCGTCGATTGAGGCTGCGGAATGGCCCCCTGGTTCAGGGTTTGGGGCCGAAGAGACCCAAAGCACTCCTCCCGCCTTTTTCAGCGGCTCCGCCGGACCAGGGACAATACCAGTTCCCGGGGCGTGCCCTCCCGGTCGTTTTCCAGGGGCGGCACCAGCAGCAGCACCGACAGAAGCCGAAGGACGCAGGAAAGAAGGATCAGCGCTTTATAACGGTCGAACCCGCCGGCGAACCAGTGCATCCTCTCCATGCCTTCCAGCAGCGCGCCGCCGGCCATAGCTCCCAGGGCCATCCCCGCCAGGGCGGTGACGCAGGAAAACACGGCGATATAAGAGGGCCGGGTGTCATCCGGGGAAGCGGACAACTGCATGCTGTTGGCCGCCAGGTTGCTGCCGCTCCAAACGAGCGCGCCGGCGAGATTGCGCAGCAGCACGGGCCAAATGCTGCCCGGGCTGGAAATCAGATAAAACAGATTGGTCAGCGACGCGGCGGCGGCGGCTACCAGCATCACGCTGCGGCAGCCGTACCGGTCCAGGGCCCGTCCCCAGGAGCCGCTGGAAAGGATGGTGCCCACTGCGGCTGCGGCGGAGCCGAACAGCATCATCTGGGTGAAGGTAAGGCCCATTTCATTGATGGAATACCGGTACAGGTACGGCTCGCACAGATTGGCGGTGAAGCACCAGGCCGTCCACATCGCCACCAGATGCAGGAAGGGCCGGTTGCCCGCCACATCCTTCAGCACGGCCCGGAAATTCATTTTCCGGGGCGGAGAATGATAAACCTCCTCGCAGAAACCAAAGCTGATCATATCCAGCATGCCAAGGGCGCCGCCAAGGATAAAAATGATCACATAGCGCCTGTCCGGCGGCAGGGTATCCAGCAGGTGCGCGGTAAAAATACCGAAGCCCAGGGAGCACGCAGCCACCACCCTGTCCCGGAAGGAGAACCATCGGCCCCGGATGCGCAGGGGCGCCAGATCGGAAAACCAGGGGAACCAGCACACGTTGATGGCCGAGGCGCAGCAGGAAGAAACGCCCAGCAGGAAAATCAGCGTCCACAAAGGCAGCCAGGACGGATTCTGCGGAACGACCAGGGGAATCAGCCCGAACAGCAGCCACAGAACCCGGGAAAACAGCCCGTATGTCAGCAGATATTTCTTCCTTTTATGCGTGCGGCTGACCAGCATGGAAAAAGGAATCTGCAGCAGCGCGGCCACCTGGGGAATGCCGTTGATGACGCCGAAAGCGAAATCCCCCGCATGCAGTTCATTGGCCAGGCCGATCATGGCGGCGGTGCCCCCGCCGCAGATGACGCCAAATAGGTTGCCGAACAGATTGCCCAGCAGCATCATGTTCAGGCTGCGGCGGACGGAGGATGACAGCCCGGCCTCGCGGTAGAGGGGAGCCAGGGAAAAGTGTTCTGCAATGGTGCCGAGTCTCGACATAAAAACTGGCATTCCTTTCGGCTTCCGATGTCTGGAAGCGGCCATATTATATCACGTTTTTCCCTGCCGTCCAACAGAATTTTCTTCTGCGGCGAAACAGGGAAAAATCATTCATTTTTCCCCGGAAATCACCATTTCTTCCATCTTTACACCGGCAAAGGGATATGGTATACTGGTTGGTGGGACAGCATTCGCCCAGTGGGACAATGTGCGGCCCGAAAACGCGGGGCAGGGAGGTGTGGCCATGTTGGATGATATGAAAGTATTAAGCCGCATCGCCCCTGATCTGATGGCCGATATCGGCCGGCGGGCGCAGGTTTTGTCCTCCATTGAAACGATGCAGCCCGTAGGCAGGCGCGCGCTGGCCTCCCGGCTGAACCTGCCGGAAAGGGAAATCCGGGCCGCTTCCGCCGCGCTGAAGGAGCAGGGCCTCATCACCATGGACGCCGCCGGCATGCAATTGACCCCGGCTGCCCTGGAAGTGATCCCCGGCGCCCGGGACCTGAGCCGCGCCATGTTCGGCCTGACCAAGCTGGAGCAGGCGCTGTCGGCCCGGATGCAGGTGCCCCACGTGGTAGTGGTATCCGGAAACGCCGACAAGGATCCGCAAGTGCTGCGGGAAGTGGGCCGGGCCGCGGCGCACCGGGTGCATAAGCTTCTGCAAAGCGGCATGACCCTGGCCGTCACCGGCGGCAGCACCATGAGCGAAATGGCCCGGGGCATGCAGAGCGCCACACCCATGAATGTGATGGTGGTGCCGGCCCGGGGCGGCATTGGCACCGCCATCGAAACCCAGGCCAACGCCGTGGCCGCCGAAATCGCCCGGCGCATCGGCGGGCATCACCGGGCCATGCATCTGCCGGACACACTGGATACCGCCGCGCTGCAGGAAATGATGAAGGTGCCCGAAGTCCGGGAAACCATTGAACTGCTGGAGCGCACCGACCTGGTGGTGCACGGGATCGGCCGGGCCGACGCCATGGCCCAGTACCGGTATCTGACGGCGGAGCAGCAGGAAACACTGAAGAAGCAAAAGGCAGTGGGCGAAGCCTTCGGCGATTTCTTCGATTTTGAGGGGAAAACCGTGCTGCAGGCCAGCACCGTCAGCCTGGGCGTGAGCCGCCTGAACCAGGACAGCCGGATGGTGGCCGTGGCCGCCGGAGAAAAAAAGGCCGAAGCCATCATCGCCGCCACCCGCCACGAAGCCCACGACTCCCTGATCACCGATGAGGCCGCCGCCCGGCGCATCATGATCCTGCTGGGCGATAAACCGCCTCAGTAACACCCCGATTCCACGGCCGAAAGGCCTTGGCATACAACACCCTGAAATAGAATGGAAAAAAGGAGTGTCCCGCTATGAGCAAGAAAACCATCGACGACATCAACGTAAAAGGCAAGCGCGTCCTGGTCCGGGTGGACTTCAACGTGCCCATGAAGGACGGCAAAATCACCAACGACAAGCGCATCCAGGCTGCCCTGCCCACCATCCGGAAACTGATCGCGGACGGCGGCAAGGTGATCCTGTGCAGCCATCTGGGCAAGCCCAAGAATGGCCCCGAAGAAAAATTCTCCCTGGCCCCCGCCGCCGTGCGGCTGAGCGAGCTGCTGGGCAAGCCCGTGGTATTCGCAAATGACGACAATGTGGTGGGCGACAACGCCAAAGCGGCCGTGGCCGCCATGCAGGAAGGCGACGTGGTGCTGCTGCAAAACACCCGCTTCCGCAAGGAAGAAACCAAGAACATCGAGGATTTCTCCAAGGAGCTGGCTTCCCTGGCGGACTGCTATGTGGACGACGCTTTCGGCTCCTGCCACCGCGCCCACTGCTCCACCGAGGGCGTGACCAAATATACCTCCCCCAACGTAGCGGGTTACCTGATCGGCAAGGAACTCTCCATCATGGGCAAGGCGCTGGAGAATGCCGACCGGCCCTTCGTGGCGGTGCTGGGCGGCGCCAAGATCGAAGACAAACTGAACGTCATCAACAACCTGCTGGAAAAAGTGGACACCCTGATCATCGGCGGCGGCATGGCTTTCACCTTCCTGAAAGCGAAAGGATATGAGATCGGCAAGAGCCTGCTGGACGAAAGCAAAATCGGCTACTGCCAGGACATGATGAAGAAGGCCGAAGAAAAAGGCGTGAAGCTGCTCCTGCCCATCGACACCGTGTGCGTCAAAGCGTTCCCCGATCCCATCGACGCGCCCGTGGATACCCTGGTGGTGGACTCCGACAAGATCCCCGCGGACATGGAAGGCTGCGACATCGGCCCCAAGAGCGCCAAGCTGTTCGGCGACGCCGTGAAGGCCGCCAAAACCGTGGTGTGGAACGGCCCCATGGGCGTGTTTGAGAATCCCACCCTGGCCAAGGGCACCCTGGCTGTGGCTCAGGCCATGGCGGACAGCGAAGCGGTCACCATCATCGGCGGCGGCGACAGCGCGGCGGCCGTGGAACAGATGGGCCTGGCCAGCAAGATGACCCACATCTCCACCGGCGGCGGCGCGTCCCTGGAATACCTGGAAGGCAAGGTCCTCCCCGGCGTCGCGGCTCTGGACGAGAAATAAGGAACGGGAAAAATCAAGGCGGGAGAACCTTTCTTTCAGGAGAAAGAAAGGCCCTCCCGCACCCTCCCAAAGAAAGCCGGCAGGAAAAATAACCTCTGCATCTTTCCAGCATTTTCTCCCTGTTGCAGGGGGCGTTTGTCTGGTAAGATTCAGACAGCCCCATCCCCTGCAGCTTTCTTGGAAGTGGCGCGGGGGAACCATTCTTTGGCTCCAAAGAATGGTTCCCCGCAAAAATAACATCATCATAAAGGAGTGTTTCCCATGCGTAAGCCCATCATTGCCGGCAACTGGAAAATGAACAAAACCCCCGCCGAAGCCAAGGCCCTGGTCACCGAGCTCAAGCCCCTGGTGAAGGACGCCAACGCCACCGTCGTCGTGTGCGTGCCCGCCATCGATATCCCCGCCGTGAAGGAAGCCATCAAGGGCAGCAATATCCGCCTGGGCGCCCAGAACGTGCACTTCAAAGAAAGCGGCGCCTTTACGGGCGAATTGTCCGCAGCCATGCTGAAGGAAGCGGGCGTGGAATACGTGATCATCGGCCACAGCGAACGCCGGCAGTACTTCGGCGAAACCGACGCCACCGTGAACCTGCGCACCCTCGCTGCCGTGAAGGCGGGCCTGACCCCCATCATCTGCGTAGGCGAGCGCAAGGAAGAGCGGGAAGCGGGCTACACCAACGCGCTGGTGGAATATCAAACGCTGATCGCCCTCAACGGCCTCACCGATAAGGAAATCAGCAAGCTGGTCATCGCCTATGAGCCCGTGTGGGCCATCGGCACCGGCCTCACCGCCACCGACGAGCAGGCCAATGAGACCATCGGCGTCATCCGCGCCGCCATCGCCCGCAAGTACGGCAAGCGCACGGCCAACGCGGTGCGCATCCAGTACGGCGGCAGCATGAACCCCAAGAACGTCAAGGGCCTCATGGCGCAGCCCGAAATCGACGGCGGCCTCATCGGCGGCGCGTCCCTGAAAGCCCCCGATTTCTCCCAGGTCGTGAATTACGACAAATAAGGCATTTTGCAAAAGGAGCCGTTCCCGTAAGCGGAACGGCCCTTTTTTGTTTATACCTGCAAAATTTATACTATATCGCATCTAAAAGATTGAATGAAAAAGATGCAATGAGATTCTTCGCTGGCGCTTCGCAATCGCTCCGCTGGCTCAGAATGACAGAGCCCCAGCCTGTCATCCTGAGCGAAGCGAAGGATCTCCTCCGTGAACATCATTCAATTATTTTGAAGAAAAATAGTATTATATTGACAAACATCAAATTAAATCATATAATTATTTCGATCAATATCAAATCACTTTGGAGGCAGATATGGACGCAATGGAAAAATACAATGCCGCCCTGGACGCGCGGGCGGCGAAAGAAAAGGCCCTGGCAGCCCAGGCCAAAGAAAAAGGCGATGAACGGGAGCATGCGCTGCATCTGATGCAGGCCAGCATGTGCGGCGATATGCTGAAAGCGCTGGGACGGGCCCAGCATACGAACCCCGCCTCCCGCGTGCTGCAGAAAGTATTGGACGGCGCCGTGGCGGAGCAGGCCCGGATGCGTGAAAAAGACGATGCCGATTCTGCGGACCGGGCCCGGATCAAGGCGGAAACGATTCAATGGGCCATCAGCCTGCTGGAAGATATGGAGAGGGAACATGCAGAATAGTTTGACGATCCTCAAGCTCCTGGCGGATGAAACCCGCGTCAGGATCCTGCGCGCGCTGGGAGAAAAAGATTCCTATGTGGAATTGCTGGCGGAACGGCTGCAGCTGTCGGAGCCCACCGTATCCTTTCATCTGAAAAAGATGCTGGCCGCAGGACTGGTGGATGCCCGCCGGGAGCAGTATTACACGGTGTATTCCCTGCGGCGCAGCGTGCTGGATCAGCCCCTGTCCAGCCTGATCCTCGATCCGGCGGATGAACAGGCCGCAGAAAAAATGCGGGAGGAAGCGTATCGCCGGAAGGTGCTCAGCAGCTTCATGCCGCATGGCTACTGCGATACGATGCCCGCCCAGCTGAAAAAGCGCATGATCGTTTATGAGGAAATCTTCAGCCGCTTTTCCCCCGGTTCCTATACCGAAAAGGAAGTGAATGAAATCATCAGCCGGTATCACGGGGATTACTGCCTGGTTCGCCGGGCTTTTGTGGATTTCGGCTGGATGAGCCGCACCCCCGGCGGGATCTACACCGTGCCGGAAAAATAAGGGAGAGGATCGGGGCGGGGCGTCTCTTTTCACGGGAGATTAAAACGGACTTGCTCCATTTCATTGAATTCTGCCAAACGGACAACAGCGCGATCCAATGCGCGGGCCAGCTTTTTCGTTTGCCGGACGCCGTCTTCGTACCACACGTTCCTGACGAGGAGCGCGCCCGCTTTCCGGTCCGCCGCGGCTTCGATCCGGCCGATGAACCGGTCGCCCCACAGCATGGGCAGCACATAATACCCATACTTTCTCTTTTCCGGCGGAGTGTAGATTTCCCAGGAATACTGATAATCCCAGATTCTTTCGATCAGCTTCCGATCCCACAGCATGGGATCCAGCGGCGCCAGGAATTCCAGCCGCGGCGTTTCGTCGATGGTGCCGGCCATCACGGCTTCCATCAGGGGCTGATCCTCGTTCAGCATATAGAGAGGCGCGCGGATATCCTCCACCCGCACAGGCATGATTTTCTCCGCCTGTTCCAAGGCTTCAAACGCCTGTTCCCGCTGAATGGCATTCATATCAATGCCCAGCCAGGCGTCGGAGCGCTGGTTCCACAAAAGCCCCACCGCGCCGATGCGCCTTTTGACGCGCCATGCACGGAAGGACGCTTCATCTCTGCAGGGGTTCTCCGCCGTCAGAAGCTCCGGACTGAAGTATTTTTCCGCCATATCGTAAAATTTTCTGGAACCTGTTTTGTGATGGATCAGCAGCACGCCGTCCGTATATAACTGCTCCAGCACCGAACGCGCGGCCTGGGACTGGCCATGCCAGTTCCCGCTCCAGTGCATGGAGGAATGCCAGAAGATCTTCCCTTCGATGGGCAGGGTATCGCTGCTGACGGGGCCGCATTTTCGGATATAGGCAATCGCCTGCTCCTCCAATTCAGGGATGCCCGGAAAGGACGCGCCATGGGCTTTGCTCCTTTCCCGGTAACCGGAAAAATAGGGCCAGTCCTCCCGCGGCCAAATGGAAAGCTCCTTGTCGCTGTAATCCACCAGCAGGCGATCCTGGTACAGAAGTTCAGCCAGCGTTTTCCTGGTAAAGCCCTTGACCCGGGAGCGCAGTGTCAGCTCCGCGTTTTTCCCGCATACATCCACCGGGTCGAATTGGATGCACCCCGCCTGACGGACATACTGATATGCGCCGTCCTTCCCCACAAAGCGATGCTTCCCCAGCAAGCCCTGCTTGCTGAGTATGAACCGTCCGGCCTGTGCCCGTGTGATCGTCAGCATTTCTTCGCGCCTCTCGTTTTCTTTCATGAAAGGAGTATATCACACGAAACACGGATTGAACAGCCGAAAACCAACACAAAAACGATTGGAGGGGAGATGGCGTCCTGCCAAACGCTGATGTAAGCTGACAAGGAAAGGAGGGTTCATTCACAGAAACGAAGTCCATCGCCTTCCGTACCGCGCGTCCCCGAAATCCGCGCCCGCTTTTCGGCCTGCCGCGGCATTTCAGTGATGGCGTCGGCCGCCGCAGCTTCCATCACGGGCTGATCCTCGTTCTGCAACAGAGGATGAAACACGCAAAAGAGAAACGCAAAGAGCGGGCGAAAACCGAACTCGTTCAGTTTTCGTCTGCCCTTTGCATTTTTATGCTGGGAGCCCGCTTGCATCGGCCGGCATGGCAGGCGGAAGCAGGTTCCTTTTCTGCGTATCCCGCATCGCAGAAACAGATCCGGAAGGCTGGCCTTCTGACGCAAGGAGCGGGGCCGCGGAGGCCCCGGCGTCCCCTATTGGCTGCTGACGTATTTGCGCATGTGCAGCAGCGCGTTTTTCTCCAGTCTGGATACCTGGGCCTGGGAAATGCCGATCTCCCCCGCCACCTCCATCTGGGTGCGGCCTTCGAAAAAGCGCAGGCGCAGGATCTTCTTTTCCCGGTCGTTGAGCTTGCGCATGGCCTCCTTGATGGCGATTTTCTCCAGCCAGCTTTCATCCTGGTGCTTTTCATCCCGCACCTGGTCCATGATATAGATGGCGTCGCCGCCGTCGTTATACACCGGCTCAAACAGGGAAACGGGGTCCTGAATGGCCTCCAGGGCAAAGACCACTTCTTCCCGGGGCAGCCCCAGCTCCCCGGCCATTTCCTCCACCGTGGGCTCCCGGTTCATCTTCAGCACCAGCCGGTCCCGGGCCTGCAGGGCTTTATAGGCCGTATCCCGCAGGGAGCGGCTGACCCGGATAGGATTGTTGTCGCGAAGATACCGGCGGATCTCCCCGATGATCATGGGCACGGCATAGGTGGAAAACCGCACGTTCTGGGATACGTCGAAATTATCCAGCGCCTTGATCAGTCCGATGCAGCCCACTTGGAATAAATCATCCACGTTTTCACCCCGGTTGTTGAAGCGCTGCACCACGCTGAGCACCAGCCGCAGGTTGCCCCGGATGAATTCCTCCCGGGCGGCCCGGTCCCCGCCGTGGACCAGGGGAAACAATTCCCGCATCCTTTCGTTGGTCAATACCGGCAGCGTTGCCGTATCCACCCCGCAGATTTCTACTTTGCTCGTAGCCATACTGCCACCTCCGTCAAAAGCAGTATGGCACCGGGAGAAGCCGGTTATGCAGCAGGGAACAAAGAAAAAACGCAGAAGCGTATTTCTTTTTTCATGGAAATAGCATATAATATATGTGCGTAAAAAAGAGAAAAGAAACAGCACCAGCAGAGGATATTCAATCCTCCGCCGGATTTCTTTTCTCCTTGAGGAGGCAACAGCATGTTTTCATCGTGGATGGATTCCTTCCCTGAGGAAGCATCTGTTTTGATTTGTTTGGGGCTGATGCTGCTGTGCGGCTTCGCCTCAACCCGGATCACCCGGAAACTGGCGCTGCCCAATGTGAGCGGCTACATCATCTGCGGCATCCTGATCGGGCCGCATTTGCTGGGGCTGATTCCCCAGCAGCTTGTGGAACGCATGGGCTTTGTCAGCGATATTGCTCTGGCCTTCATTGCTTTCGGGGTAGGCCGCTTTTTCAGGCGGGAAACCCTGCAGGCCACCGGCGCGTCTGTGCTGATCATCACCCTCCTGGAAGCGCTGCTGGCGGGCGCCATGGTCACTTTCGCCATGGTAGGCATTTTCCGCCTGGACTGGAGCCTGTCCCTGCTGCTGGGGGCCATCGCCACGGCCACCGCCCCTGCCAGCACCATGATGACCATCCAGCAATACCATGCCCGGGGCAGCTTCGTCAACATCCTGCTGCAGGTCGTGGCATTGGATGACGTGGTGTGCCTGATGGTGTTCAGCGTGGCTTCCGCCATCGTCAACGCCCAGGCCGACGGCGTCATCACGGCCAACGACGTGGTGTTGCCTTTGGTGTACAATCTGGCCGCCATGGGATTGGGCGCAGTATTTGCCCTGCTGCTTTCCCGGATGCTGCCCCCCAGCCGCAGCCGGGACAACCGGCTGATCCTGGCCCTGGCCATGCTGCTGGGCCTCAGCGGCATCTGCGCGGCGGCCAATGTTTCGCCCCTGCTGTCCTGCATGGTGTTCGGCGCGGTATACATCAATTGCACCGGCGATAAAAAGCTGTTCAAGCAAATCACCAAATTCACCCCGCCCATCATGATCTTCTTTTTCGTCGTCAGCGGCATGAAGCTGGATCTGAGCGTACTCAAAGCCTTCGGGCTGGCGGGCATCGGATATTTCCTGGCGCGCATTCTGGGCAAATACCTGGGGGCCTGGGCAGGCAGTCTCGTGACGGGGCAGGAGAAAAAGACCCGCGTGTATCTGGGCGCCGCCCTGGTGCCTCAGGCAGGAGTGGCCGTGGGCCTGGCGTATCTGGCTGAACGCCTGCTGCCGGCCGACATCGGCCGCCTCCTGGTCACCATCATTCTGGCCTCCTCCGTGCTCTATGAGTTGATTGGCCCTGCCTGTGCCAAAATGGCCCTGTTCCGCTCCGGCGCCATCGCCATCCCTGCCCCTGCGGAGAAAAGCGTGGTCACGCCGGGAAAAGAAGAAAAAACGATTGTTTCAGGTGCGGCGCCTCATCAGAACCCAGAAGCCTGAAAGGGTTCACCGGAAAACAGGCGCTACCCGGCCGCTGCCTGCGGCGTTCCCATAAAAAAAGACTGGAGATGATGGCAAATTCTCCAGCCTTTTTGTTTTTACTGTTCCATCTGTCGGCCCACAATGCCCGCCGCGGTTTCCGCCACCTTCACTTCAGTATCCCCCATCCGGGCGCCCTGTTCCCGGGAAAGCAGCAGCACCGCCCCAATGGCTTCCCCGTCCGCGATGATGGGCGACACTACCTGCGCCGTATAGCCGGAAACGTCTTCCTCGTTGGTCACAGGCACGATCTTGCCGCCGCCGGTCCGGTTGGAGGTCACCGTCTGCCGGGCCTGAATGGCGCTTTCCAGATCGGGGCTGATGGGCTTATCCCACAGTTCCTTCTTGCTGACCCCGCTGGCCGCCACCACCTGATCCCGGTCCACGATGCAGGCGATATGCCCCAGCGACCGGAACAGCGATTCGGTATAATCCTTGGCAAATGAGGACATTTCCCCAATGGGCGAATATTTTTTCAGGATCACTTCCCCGTCCCGGTCCGTATAGATTTCCAGCGGGTCACCCTCGCTGACGGTATTGACACGGAAAGCTTTGTCCAGCCGCTTTTTGACCTGCTGCACAACAATGACCTGGCCTTCCGTGCCCCGCTTAAAATTTGCGGCGACC
>CAZQAM010000009.1:0-13920 GCA_964591355.1 uncultured Oscillospiraceae bacterium | reverse complement strand
AGATAATGAGCGGTGACTGGAGTTCAGACGTGTGCTCTTCCGATCTTCCAGGCTTCTCCCCCGGCTGCCCGTCCAACTTTGGTTGCCTGTTTTTCCCTCTTTTCCCTCCTTTTCTTCCGCCCGTGAGGGCTTCCGGCATCCGCCCGTGAGGGCTTCCGGCATACATTGACAGGAAAAAGCTGTTATGCTATAATTTTTTTGTATGCTTGGCAGAATTTATGTAGTTTTTTACTGCTCTGCCATCATCGGCATCATTGGTTTCCTGACCCATAACAGCGGTAAGTGAGGGATTGGGTTTGTCTGTTTTGAAAAGAAAGCTGGAGCACTGGCAGAAGATCGCTCTGATCCTGGTGGTGTATGATATCGCAGCCGTGGCGTTTTCATTTTTTCTGGCGTTATGGCTGCGGTTTGACTGCGTATATTCCGCCATTCCGGAGCGTTACCTGACCCCCTATAAATTGTTTATCCCCTTTTACGTGCTGATTTGTCTGCTGGTCTTCTGGCGGACAAAAATGTACAAAGCTATCTGGCGGTTCGCCAGCTACGTGGAATTGCTGCGGATCATCGAGGCCACGCTGATCACCGCCGCGCTGCATATTCTTCTCATGAGCCTGATTTTCGGCCGCATGCCTATTTCCTATTACGTCTGGGGCACCGCTTTCCAGGGCGCGTTTTTGACAGCCGCCCGTTTTTCCTATCGGCTGGTCCTGTTTGTGACCAGCAAGCGCCGGCTGGATGATTCCGCCAAGCGGGTCATGGTCATCGGCGCCGGCGAAACCGGGCAGATGCTGATCCGGGATATCGGCAAAGCCAAGGAGCTCAACGAGCGGGTCGTCTGCATCATTGACGACAACCCCAACAAGCTGGGCCGGGACGTGGACGGCATCCGGGTGGTGGGCAACCGGGAAGACATCCTGGCCTGCGTGGAAAAATACCATGTGGACAAGATCTGCCTGGCCATTCCCAGCGCCACGGCCATCCAGCGCCGGGATATCCTGAATATCTGCAGCGAAACCGGCTGCGAATTGATGTCCGTGCCCGGTATGTATCAGCTTGTTTCCGGCCAGGTGACCGTCAACAGCATGAAAAAGGTTTCGGTGGAAGACCTGCTGGGGCGGGAGCCTATCCGCTCGGATCTGGAGGAAGTGTTCCGGTTCCTCAACGGGAAAACCGTGCTGGTCACCGGCGGCGGCGGATCCATCGGCTCCGAATTGTGCCGGCAGATCGCCGCGCATCAGCCCAAACGGCTGATCATCTTCGATATTTACGAAAACAACGCATACGATATCCAGCTGGAGCTGCGGGAAAAATTCCCCGATCTGGATCTGGTCACCCTGATCGGCTCCGTGCGGGACAGCCGGCGCCTCTTCGAAGTGTTTGCAGACTATCATCCCGACGTGGTATACCATGCCGCGGCCCACAAGCATGTGCCGCTGATGGAGGACAGCCCCTGCGAAGCCATCAAGAACAACGCCATCGGCACCTACAAGACCGCTTATGCCGCCATGACGCACCACTGCCAGCGCTTTGTGCTCATCAGCACCGATAAGGCAGTGAATCCCACCAACATCATGGGGGCATCGAAGCGGCTGTGCGAAATGATCATCCAGTCCTTCGACGCCAAAATCAAGGCCGGAAAGGCCCATGAGATCCCACAGCTGTTCACCCACAAGGGACAGGAAAACGCCGATAAGGACGGTTCCGGCCGAGTTTTCAAAGATGTAAAAACCGAATTTGTGGCCGTGCGCTTCGGCAATGTGCTGGGCAGCAACGGCTCCGTGGTGCCTATTTTCAAAAAGCAGATCGAAAAGGGCGGCCCGGTAACGGTAACGCATCCCGACATCATCCGCTACTTCATGACCATTCCGGAAGCCGTCAGCCTGGTGCTGCTGGCGGGCACCTACGCCCACGGCGGCGAAGTCTTCGTGCTGAACATGGGCAGCCCGGTGAAAATCGATACCCTGGCGCGGAATCTGATCCGCCTTTCCGGGTACAAGCCGGATGTGGATATCAAGATCGAATACACCGGCCTGCGCCCAGGCGAAAAACTGTATGAAGAAAAGCTGATGGCGGAGGAGGGCCTGCGCCATACGGACAACGATCGCATCCATATCGGCAACCCCATTCCCTTTGATACCGACGCTTTCATCGCTCAGCTGAAAGAGCTGATGGAGTACGCCTACAGCAATCATCCCGACATCCGCGCCAAAGTGGAAGGGATGGTATCCACTTATCATCCCGAGCAGAAGGAAACGGCGGAAAATGCCTCTCAGGCCCCGGACCAATCCGCATCAGCGTGATATCCGCAGCTTTCCGCCATCGCCCTTCCGGGATCCCGGATTGCCAGAAAAAATGATGGACAATTTATCCGGATGCGATTATAATGATAACGATTGTGAGAATGCACGCATGCATGCTGCTTTCCTCTCAGCCAATCTTCCAAAGAAGAGCGTATTTTCCCTGTGAATGCACAGCGGAAGAATACCGGAAAGGCGGTTATACCGGTCATGGCAGAAAAAGGAACCGATTGGGATCTCCACCGGCAGGACAGTCAATCGGAAGAATCATCCAACGCTTTTGAGATCGATTTATTCACACTGATTCCGCTGCTGATCAAAAAGCTGCCCAGGATCATCCTGGTTGGTTTTGTTTGTGCGGTGCTGATTATCATATGGGGCTTCACGCTGATGCCCGTTTCCTATCAGGCCACAGAAAAGCTGTATGTCAGCGGCGGCGGCAGCTCCATCGTTGATCTGAGCGATTTACAGCTGGGCTCCACCCTGTCTTCCGATTTCAAGGAAGTTTTCTTCAACAAAGAAATCCATGAGCAAGTCCGCCAGATTCTGCGGCTGGACTATACGGACGAAGAGCTGGAAAAAATGATTACCGTAACCAATCCCACCGGCCGGATCCTGACCATCCGGATCACCTCCACCAAGTCCGAATACGAAGCGCTGCGCCTGGTGGAAGAATACAGCGAAGCCGCCCGTCTGTTTATCGAAGAGCGCATGGGCAGCCGCATTCCGTCCATTTTTGAAAAAGCGTCTTTGCTGGAATTCCACCGCGGTTTGACTGTAAAAACCATTCTGGCGTTTGTATTGGGCAGCCTGATCTCCGCCCTGGTCATCGTCGCCAAATACATCCTGGGCGGCCGCATCACGGAGCGCGATTATATCGAGGTATGCACTGAGATGCCCGTCCTGGGCGTGATTGCCAGGGAGAATAAGGGCCATCAGACCCGGGAAATCCAAAAAGCTTAAGAAAGGGCCATTCCCATGAAGAAGATCACCATTCCCGATCCCGGAAAAACCAGCGGCAGGGAGAATGACAGCCTTCAAAAGATCGTCGATTCTCTTTCCTTCGTCAGCAAAGATCTGAAAACGCTGGCCCTCTGCGCCTGCGACAAAAAAACCGACCTTTCTTCTCTGACGGTCCGGCTGGCCCAGATCAAGGCAAAGCAGGGCTGCCGGGTGCTGATCATCCGGGCTGCGCTGCAGGATCCCGCCGCCGGTATCCAGGAAATGGGGCTGACCCATTATCTCGTGGGGCAGTGCGGGCTGGAGGATATTCTGTATGAAACCAACCTGGAAGGCATCAGCATCATTCCTGCCGGCGCCTATGCCATCAATCCTGAACTGCTGGTGGGGTTCGATGAACTGCAGAAACTGATCCATGCTTACAGGGATCGGTTTGACTGGGTGCTGATCGAAACGGCACCCATTACCAAGCAGAATGCTTCCGCCGCGCATTTTGTAGCCTGCAGCGACGGCGCCGTATTTGTCATCAAAGACCGCGCCACCTACGGATACCAGCTGCTGTCCGCCAAGAAAGCCATCGAAAAAACCAACCGGCCCATCATCGGCTGCATCGTAACGGACGCAAAATCCGCCAAAGCATATGCATAATTGGCTGCAAGAAGTCAAAAGACAGGTCAGCCGGAGAGCGCATCTCTCCGGTTGTTTTTTTGTTTAGGGCCCGCTTGTTTCAAAGATCCTTTCCCATGCTCCAGAGGGCCATATGCCTCTTTTTCCCGTCAAGAAGCTCTCCTCCAGGAAGCCGTCAGCCTGGGCAGTTCTGCTTCGTTTTCGTCTTGCTGCCCTATGGCGCCCGGTATAAGTCCTATGGCGTCCGGCATAAATCTATTATTGCATTTCTTTGAATTATCATGTAAAATATAAAAGAAAGTATATTCTTTTTGGAGCATATGCTTTCTGAACGGCAGTGGAGACAGCACCGATGCGGATTGCCGGGCTGCGGAAGCTGCCCGGCATACTATTTCCCTTCGCGCGGGCCGCATGGCAGCCCGTCCTGGCGAAGCCATGCCCTGGATTGGAGAGAGGCGCATGAATACCTATTGTCTGTTCTGCGAAACAGCCAAGTGCGACTTTGTGGTCAATCTGGCGGAGCGGCTTTTTCCCTGCAGCGCCATTTATCCCCGCACAGTTCAGCACTTATGGGTACGCCGAAAGCCGGTGGATGCAGAGCATCCCCTGACGCCCGGATATGTGTTTCTTTATGCCAAGGAGCCTTTGGAGGCAGAAAAGCTGCAGGCTCTCCAGGGCGTGATCAAATGCCTGCGCAATCATGACCAGCGGTGTGAGCTCAGCGGCAGCGATGAACAGTTCGCCCTGATGCTGCTTCGCAAAAACGGTGTAATCGGCAAAACGCCGGTTCATCAGGAGGGGCAGCGGATCAGGATCCGCGAAGGCGCTTTTGCCGGCGTTGAAACAAAAATCCTCAGGATCGACCGCCGCAGCAAACGGATGCAGATCGAGATCCCCTTCGCCAGCATGCAGGTGAAAACCTGGGTGGAATACGAAATCATGGAAGATGCTGAAGCAGACAGGGCTGCCTGCAGCGCTCTTTCCCGGGAATGATCCATCGTTCCGGTCCAGGCGCCTTTGCCACAGGCGGGAGGATCAAGGCCGGATGCCGCGAGGAAAAGCGCCCATCCCACGGCCGCCCTGCGGGCGGCGTGTCAGACAGGGAAAATGATTGGCGTAATGACAACTGGAATCATTCAATAGAAGCCTTGCCCCTAAGTTTTTCCACGCGGGGGCAAGGATTGTTTTTGATATCAACGAAAACAGACAGGAGCAAAAAAATGCACGATTTTCTTTCCGATCCGCGATTCGCGGGCGTTGAGCCGTTCCAATCCAAGGTGTGGCTGTCTTCCCCTACCATGCACGGAGAAGAGCAGCGCTGGGTCGATGAGGCGATTCGAACCAACTGGGTTTCCACCGTCGGTGCGAACATCGACGCCGTGGAAAAAATGATGGCGGAGTATGTCGGCGTGAAGTACGCCGTGGGGCTTTCCTGCGGCACCGCCGCGCTGCACCTCGCCACAAAGCTGGCCGGCGAAAAACTGTACGGCCAGGCGAAGCCAAACGCCGGCACGCTGGCCGGACGCAAGGTATTCTGTTCCGACGTGACCTTTGACGCCTCGATCAATCCTGTGGCCTATGAGGATGGCGAGGCGGTTTTCTTAGACACCGAGCGGGATTCCTGGAACATGGATCCCGCCGCCCTGGAAAAAGCGTTCGAAATGTATCCTGATGTCCGGCTGGTCGTGCTCGCTCATCTGTATGGCACGCCGGGCAAAATGGAGGAGATCCGGGACATCTGCGATCGGCACGGCGCGTGGATTATCGAGGATGCCGCAGAGAGCCTGGGCGCCCGGTATAAACTCCGCGGAAGCTGGGTCGAGACCGGAGCGCTGGGGGATTTCAACGCGGTGAGCTTCAACGGAAACAAAGTCATTACGGGCTCAGCCGGCGGCATGTTTCTGACAAACTCGAAAGAGGACGCGGACAAGGTCCGCAAATGGTCCACCCAGAGCCGGGAAGCCGCTCCCTGGTACCAGCACGAAGAGATCGGCTACAACTACCGCATGAGCAACATCATCGCCGGCATCGTCCGCGGGCAGATTCCTTTTCTGGATGCGCACATTGCCCAAAAGAAAGCGATTTACGCGCGTTATAAAGAGGGCTTGTCCGATCTTCCCGTGACTGTTAATCCCTATGACCCGGACAAGACCGAGCCGAACTTCTGGTTAAGCTGCATGCTGATCGGCCAGGACGCGATGGCTCCCATGGTCCGCGGAGAGCGGGATTACCTGTATCAGCGGGAAAGCGGAAAGAGCTCTCCGCAGGAGATCCTTGAAGCCCTGGCGGCGTTCAACGCGGAAGGCCGGCCGATCTGGAAACCGATGCACCTGCAGCCCATTTACCGTACGCATCCATTTGTGACGGTTCAGGGCAGCGGGCGCGGCAGGAGCAACGCGTATATCGCCGGCAGCGGCGCCGATGTCGGGGCGGATATCTTCCAGCGAGGCCTGTGCCTGCCTTCCGACAACAAAATGACCGCGGCGCAGCAGGACCGAATCATCGACATCATTCACCGGTGTTTCCGGTAAAGCCCGGCCATGAGCGATGGGCCGCCGTCTCCCAAAGACGGAAACGCATCGGGCCATAAACACAAATTGACGGAGAAATGGGGATCGGATCATTCAATGTACGGAAAATATGGGAAGCGATTGCTGGATTTCTTTTTATCATGCTGCGCCCTCATCCTTTTTTCGCCCTTGTTTCTCGTGCTTACATTTCTTGGGGCCATCGCGATGAAGGGAAATCCCTTTTTTACGCAGGATCGCCCGGGACGGGAAGAAAAAATCTTTAAGCTCATCAAATTCCGGACGATGACGAATGAAAAAGATGCCCAGGGCGAATTCCTGCCGGACGACGTCCGGCTCATTCCTTATGGCCGGTTCCTGAGAAAAACCTCCCTCGATGAGCTGCCGGAGCTGCTCAATATCTGCAAAGGTGATATGGCGATCGTGGGGCCCCGCCCCTTGCTTCCCAGGTATCTTCCCTATTATACGCAGAAGGAGCGCAGGCGGCATTTGGTCAGGCCGGGATTGACGGGCCTGGCCCAGATCAGCGGCAGAAACGCCCTGGCCTGGGATGCCAGGCTTTCGCTGGATGTTGAATATACGGAGAATATCACTTTTCTGAACGATGTAAGAATCATCCTGAAAACCATTGGCAAGGTTCTCAAGCGCGAAGACGTGGCGGATGCCGGCAAATTTGAAATGCTGGATCTGGATCAGGAGAGGAAGCTGAAAAATGCAGATCGTCAGAATTGACCATGACAGCTTTGCGTTATGGGCCGCTCAGATAGAAATCCTGTTCAACCGCGCTGTTCGGTTGAACTTTCCGCAGGCCGCGGTGGACGGAAGTTATGGCAGAGAAAAATGCCAAGAGGTAGGAAAATACCTGAAAGACGGATCGGCCATTGTTTTTGCCGCAGTTGAAGGCAGCCATCTGGCCGGATGGATCTGGTGCCACGAGATTCATCGCATGGGCATAAGAAGGCTTCATATCGCGGAAATAGCGGTGTCTGATCCGTGGCAGCGGCAGGGCATCGGCAAACAGCTGCTGGACAGCGCCGAAAAATATGCCGCGGAACACGGCTATCAGGAGATCGACCTCCTGGTGACTGTCGGCAACCAGGGCGCGGTCAGATTTTATGAGAACGCTTCGTTTGTGCCGGAGCGTTATCTCATGCGAAAAACCATTACGCCCGGGACAGCGCCATTGCAGGAGTGAAATGAAAGATGCTTACGGTTTACACCATGGATCAAAGAGAAGCGTGGGACGCAGTCGTCAGAAGCTTTCAGCGGTATGACGTATATTATCTGAGCGGCTATGTCAAAGCCTTCCAACTGCATGGAGACGGCACGCCGCTTCTGCTCTGTTACAGCGCCGGACCGCTGCGGGGCATGAATGTCGTCATGAAGCGCGATATCGCCAGTGACAGCCGTTTCAGAGAAAGCATTCGCCCCGGGGAATGCTTCGATATCGCCACGCCGTATGGGTATGGCGGATGGTATTTCGAAGGGGATCAGCGCGCGCCGGATATGGCCGCTTTCCGGGAAGAATACTTGGAATGGTGCAGGGCAAACCATATCGTCAGCGAGTTTGTCCGCTTCCATCCCATTTTGGGAAACGCATCCGGAATCAATCAGGATACGTATGAAATCACCCCGCTGGGAAACACCGTGGCCATTGAGCTCGACTCCGAAGACGGGCTCTGGGAGCGCTTCAGCTCTAAGAACAGAGGGCATATCAGAAAAGCGATCAAATCAGGGGTAACCGTTGATTATTCCTGCGGCGAAGCGGCGTTTGACACCTTTATGGCCATTTACGGATCAACGATGCAAAGAGACGAAGCGGTGGATTACTATTATTTCGATAAACCGTTTTACGACAGCATCAGAGAGGATCTCCGGGATCACGCGCTTCTTTTTACCGCACGCCTGGAAGAGCAGCCCATTGCCGCCGCCATCATGCTTTTTGCGGACAAATGCATGAATTATCATTTGAGCGGCCAGCTGTTCGAATACAGGAAATATGCCGGAACGAGCCTGATTTTGTATGAGGCGGCGAAATGGGGATGCCGAAACGGATACAGTACCCTGCATCTGGGCGGCGGCGTAGGCGCGCAGCCCGGGCCGCTGTATGAATACAAAAAGAGCTTTAACGACAAAGGGGAGGATTATCATTTTCATATAGGAAAAAAAGTGTTCATGCAGGATGCATATGAAGACCTGTGCCGCAAAAGAGGCCTGGAAAATACGGATCAGGGTTTTTTCCCGGCATACAGAAAGTGAGCTTAAGCAAAAATGAATGTTGTATTTCTGACGCTTGTAAAGATTCTGGAGTTTGATCAGCCCAGTATCTATACCGATTTGCTGAAAGAGTTTTCCGACCGCGGCCATCATGTTTATATCGTTGCCCCGGTAGAAAAAAGGGACGGAATCGGCTCAAGAACCAGGACGCAGGGAAATACCACGCTTGTTCAGGTCGAAATTGGCAATTATTTCAATGTCGGCAGAATTGAAAAGGGGCTTTCACTCCTGGGGATTGAAAGCGCTTATCTGAAGGGAATCAAGCGCCTGCCGGATCACGTAAAGTTTGATCTGGTCCTGTATTCCACGCCCCCGATCACCTTCGGCAGGGTGATCAAATATATCAAGCAAAGAGA
Organism: uncultured Oscillospiraceae bacterium; assembly: GCA_964591355.1. Taxonomy (GTDB): domain Bacteria; phylum Bacillota; class Clostridia; order Christensenellales; family Aristaeellaceae; genus RUG563. Next base: position 4,875 of record CAZQAM010000009.1, on the reverse strand, counting down.
CGGCGCGAAAAGCTATTTGATGCTCAAGGATATTTTCCCGCAAAACGCCGTGGATATCGGCATGATGTCGGATACAGGCATCATTTACCGCTATTTCCGGAACAAGGAAAAGCAGCTGTATCGGTATTCTGATTTTATCGGCTGCATGTCCGAAGCCAATGAAAAATACCTGCTGGATCACAACCGGGATGTGGACAGGAAAAAGGTGGAAATCTGCCCCAACTGCGTATCGGTAGCAAGGGGCGTCCGGGAGAAGGATCCCGGTTTGCACAGAGCTGACTTTGGCATTCCTGAAAATGACACGGTGTTTTTGTATGGCGGCAATCTCGGGGCGCCGCAGGGCATTGATTTCATCATTCAATGTCTGGAAGAAAACGAGCGCACGCACAGCGGATATATCGTCATCATCGGCCAGGGCTCGCACTACGGCGTGCTGGATCAATGGTTTCATCAGGCCAATCCCCGATACTGCCGGCTGATGAAGCATCTTCCCCGGGAGCAGTACAACAAGCTGGTTGATCTGTGCGATGTCGGATTGGTTTACCTGGATCACCGTTTTACGATTCCCAATTTTCCCAGCCGGATTCTGAGTTATATGTCAGGCAGGCTGCCCATTCTTGCCGCGACGGATCCCAACACGGATGTGGGAGTGAAAATCGAGCAGGGGGAATTCGGATATTGGTGCGAAAGCAATGATCCCAAACGGTTCACCGAGCTTATGCGGAAGCTGTCCGACGCGCAAACCCGGGAAAAAATGGGACGGAACGGCTATGCCTATCTCCTGGAGCATTATACGTCGGAGACGGCATACAGAATCATAGAAAGGCATTTCGCGGAACAATGACGGAAAATTCTCAGACGGTTGATTTGACCGGCGTGCACAAGGCTCTCTATAAGGTCCTCTGTTCCTTCGACGAATTGTGCGCCGCCCATCATATCAACTATACGCTGCATGGCGGAACGCTGCTTGGAGCCGTCCGGTACGGGGATTTTATTCCATGGGATGATGATTTGGACATTGCCCTGACCCGCGCCAATTATGTGAAACTGGAAAACGCGATTCGGCATGACGGGCATTTTGAAATCTGCTGCAAAGATTCATGGACCCCGCGCTTTTATTGCTCCTATGATTCTGAAAATGCCATTGACTTATTCATTTTTGATTTCATCAGCGATCATCGGGCCATCGCGAAATTCAAAGTAAATCTGCTGAGATTCTGCCAGGGGATGTTCCGCAGACATATCGACTATTCGCATTACTCGCCGAAGCATTGGCCCCTGCTATGGATTACCAGAGTCTGCGGCTTGCCTTTTCCGTATAAAGCAAAGGTAGCGATCTATCATTTTGCGTGCAGCCTGTTTCAGGGAAGCAAACGGAAAATTCACAGAGCAAACGATTCCTTTAAAGGCGTTGGCGAAATTTTTGACAAGAGCACCATGGAAGCGTATTCCACCCTCCCCATCAGGGAAAAAGCGTTTCAATGCTCCAGAGAATACGAGACGTTTCTGATCACCAGTTATGGCCCTGATTACCTTGTGCCGCCGCCGGAAAATGAAAGGAAGCCGCAGCACCGATCATCAATTGGAGGATAACGCTCATGAAAATCCTGGTAGTGCACAGTGATGATATCAGAAGGTTCCCGCCGGTCAGGAATCTTTTGGAATGCCTTTTGAGCAACGGGCATGAAGTAACAATCATTACAAAAGATGAAAACAGGACTCTGTCCTCCTGGAACCATGAGCGCCTGCACGCAGAAATCATTGAGAGCTATCAGAAAACCAATAAACTCAGCATCGCGAAAACATACTACAGCAACAGAAGGTTCCTGCGCAGCAGAGTGTCTGAATTGATGAAGGATCACGACGTTATCTGGACCACCACCGATATCGCCGTCAGAGAAATAGGCAAGCAGTTATTCCATTATAAGCATGTCATGCAGATGATGGAGCTCATTCAGGATATGCCGGTGAATCCTTACCTGAAGGGCATAAAGTTCAATATCGCAGAATACGCCCGGCACGCTTACAAAGTCGTTGTGCCGGAAATCAACCGGGCGCATATTACAAAAACATGGTGGAAACTGGAGGAAACGCCCTCCGTTTTGCCAAACAAACCGTATTCGCTGACCATCCCCGCCATTCCCCCAGAGGCGCAGAAATATATGGCCGATATGGAGCGCGAAGAAAGGAAAATCCTGCTGTATCAGGGTGTTTTTTACAAGGACCGGAATCTGGAGCCGGTGGCCAGAGCCGTAACGGAATTAAAAAACGATTATTGCCTGTATATCATGGGCCGGGATACGGATATCCGCAGGACGCTCTGCAGGGACTATCCGGAAATCAAATACGTCCCCTTCTTTGATCCGCCTGCCCATCTTTTGATCACGCAGCGGGCAAATGTCGGCCTCTTGCCCTATATTCCAAGCAAAAGCTATCATTTTTCGGAATTGAATGCCCTGTACTGCGCCCCGAACAAGATCTTCGAATACGCCGCATTCGGCCTGCCCATGCTGGGGTCGGACGTTCCAGGGCTGTTTATCCCGTTTGAAAGATACAACATGGGCGTCTGTTATAAAACCGGCGCCACAGAAGAAATCAAGGATCTGCTGATTGATATCAGCAAAAACTATGACGTCATGAGCAAGGCGGCGCTCACGTATTACAATTCCGTTGATCTGGACGCAATTGTTCAGGACATCCTTGCATGAAGGACGAAGCAGCCATGACAAGAAAGAAAAACCTGATAACCATCAGCAGAGAATTCCTGCCGGGCATATTCATTCTCCTGCCCTATATCGAACGCGGTTTCATCGCGAATATTCTGGCCGTTTATTTCAGAGAAGGCTATATCAAGGCGATTGTCACCATCATGCTTTTCCTTTCGGTGGTCCTTTTGCTTCTGACCGCGGCCCGAAAAAAACGCTCGGCGATGAAGTATAACCTGTGCCGCGCAGAAAAAATCCTTGCGTTTTATCTCTTCGTCAGGATATTTTTCCAATGGCCCTTCGAGGCAAAATACTTTTCCACCATGCTTTGGATCGTCGTTCCCATCATATACTCCCTGATTTTGGTCAATTATTTCCGCGTATCCGGATATCAGATCGAGGAACTGCTGCGGAGCGTTTTCTTTTGGTTTTCAGCGTACGCCGTCTTTGTCGTGTTCTACAACGTGATTTTCCTCGGATTATACAGAGACTCCTCCGTGCGCATGACCGCCTCTGCAGGCGGGCCCGTAATCTTCGGCTATACCATCGCTTTCATGTATTCGCTTCTCGTGGCGAACAAACGGATATTTGAAAAGCGCAGCTATCTGATCTACACGGGCGTCCTGTTCCTTTGTGCGGTGTCAACCGGATCCCGCGGCGCGCTTTGGCCGATGCTGGCCATCGCCGCCTTTGACTGGCTGCGGGCCAAGGTAACCATTTGGAAAGTATTCAGCGTTATCCTGATCTTTGCCGCGGTGATCATCATTGACCCCATCAGAAGACTGGAAGCGCTGTTTCCGCATCTGTTTACTACCGCCAATACCTACCGGGCCTTTACCCTTGCCAATTCGCTGCTGGCTTTCCAGGAGGCGGATTGGCCGACAAAGATCTTCGGCTATGGGATCGGCAATGTGTTCCCCTATCAGAAGTGGCTTTTGGACGTGAGCGAAAACACCGTGCAAAACTTTGAAAATATCGTTGATATTCTGGGCAGAACCATGCTGGTGCAGCCGCACAACACGTATGTTTACATGATTCTTGAATCCGGCCTGTGTTATGTGGCTTTGCTGATTTATTATGCAGTGGTCTATTTCAAAGGCCTGTGGAAGAAAAAGAACGCTTTTGCGCTGGCCCTGCCGTGCGTTGTTTTCCTTTTCATCAATTTCTTTGATTCAGTGATCTGCGTGGCGCCCGGTGTCGCGGCTTCCCTCTGGACCTTGCTGCTGCTGCACCATATATCTGCTCAGCGGGGATGAAAAAATGAAATTCAATCTGCCTTTCTATCTTCGCAAATCCTATGTCAAAAACGGAATATGGCTGTATTTTCTGCAGGCGTTCAACACCATCATTCCATTAATCACCTTGCCGTATATCACCAGAATTCTTGGAACGGCCGGCTGGGGCACTTTTTCGGTTTCCTTTAATATCATTTCGTACCTGCAGGTCGTCGTTGAATACGGGTTTGGCATGTCCGCCACCCGGGAAGTCACACTGTCCAGCCAGAAGCCAGAAGCCATCAACCGCATCTATACCGGCGTTTTTTTTGCCCGGCTGATCCTTTTGTTCGCCTGCTTTGTTCCCGGCGCGGTTTACCTGCTCCTCAACGCGCAGGATACGGAATTGTGCCGGTGCTTCTGCGTGCTGTTCGCCAGCCTGATCGGATATATCATCCAGCTGAATTGGCTTTATCAGGGAAAGCAGGAGATGAAGTTCATTTCGATTACCAACATCTCCGCCAGGCTGATTTCCGTTATTCTGATTTTCACCATGGTGAAAAGCCCGGACGATTTAATCCTGTACGCGCTTTTGTACGCTTCCGTTCCCATCCTGAGCGGCATCATCGGGCAGATCATTGCCCGAATCAGATACCGCGTAAAAATGATCCGGTTCTCTTTTCGCGATATCAGGCAGGAATTGTACAACGGCTGGTTCGTATTTACTACGCAGCTGAGCTCCAAGGTCTTTGGCGCAATCGGCGTCACCTTTTTGGGGATCGTCGCCTCCAAACAGGAAGTCGGCATTTATTCCGCCATTCAAAAGATCGCCACCGTTTTTATTCTGGCATGGAGCCCCATCAGCCAGGTCCTCTACCCCATGGTCAGCAAACGGATCACGGCTGACTTTGCAGATCGGAAGAGCGTCGTGTAGGGAAAGAGTGTAGGATAGGGTG